>JAYVZR010000001.1:0-18634 GCA_043783135.1 Ferruginibacter sp.
GAAAATCAAAAAATGATTGCGCAAACCGTGCGTGATTTCGCAGAGAAAAATATCAAACCTAAGATGATGGAGTGGGATGAGTCGCAGGAATTTCCCATCGAAGTTTTTAAACAAATGGGCGCGCTTGGATTAATGGGAATATTGGTTCCTGAAGAGTACAACGGTGCAGGCTTAGGATATTTTGAATATGTAACTGCGATAACAGAAGTATCAAAAGTATGTGGTTCGATTGGCTTGAGTATGGCAGCGCATAACTCACTTTGTACAGGTCATATTTTGCAATTTGGTAACGAAGCACAAAAGAAAAAATATTTACCCAATTTGGCCAGCTGCGAACGGCTGGGTGCATGGGGTTTAACAGAACCAAATACCGGCAGTGATGCAGGTAATATGAAAACAACAGCGGTAAAAAATGGAGATAACTGGATACTGAATGGTACCAAATGCTGGATAACGCATGGTAAAAGTGGTGATGTAGCAGTAGTGATATGCCGTACTGGCGAACCCCGTGCAAAAGACAATTCAACTGCGTTTATAGTTGACCGTGGTACACCTGGTTTTAGCGCCGGAAAAAAAGAAAATAAATTAGGCATGCGTGCCAGTGAAACGGCCGAAATGATTTTTGATAATTGTGTGATACCTGATGCGAACAGGATTGGCGAAGTGGGTACAGGATTTAAACAATCGATGAAAGTATTGGATGGAGGAAGGATATCCATAGCGGCACTTAGCATTGGCATTGCTAAAGGTGCCTACGATGCGGCAGTAAAATACGCCAAAGAGCGTCACCAGTTTGATCAGCCAATTGCAAACTTTCAGGCAATTAGTTTTAAACTGGCCGATATGGCCATAGATATTGCAGCCAGCGAATTGCTGATAAACCAGGCATGTTACCTGAAAATAAAAGGTTTGCCCATGACAAAAGAGTCTGCAATGGCAAAATATTATGCCAGCGAAACAGCTGTAAAAGCAAGTACCGAGGCTGTACAGATATTTGGTGGCAATGGCTACAGCAAAGATTTTCCGGTAGAGAAATTTTACAGGGATAGTAAACTTTGTACCATCGGTGAAGGAACAAGCGAAGTACAAAAACTGGTGATTGGCAGGGAAATATTAAGATGATACTACAGTTAAGTCAATACACTTTTTAACCATTAAACCATATTGACAGGTATTTAAAATAGGTACAATCAATTAAAGTTATCTTAAACAGAAAGTCCTCAGCCCTCCAAATATTTATGCTAAAATTTAACCATTATTGAAATACAAATTCATGAGAGAAAGAGAAAATTGTATGTATTGAATACAGTCATTGAATCCATCTTACCTTTAATTACATCAACACTTATATAAAAAACTATGCAGTATTTACATATTACGCAGGTAAGTATTTATAAAATGCAGCTGCCATTATATGAACCTTTTATAATTTCACTGGGGCCACAGAATAATGCAGATAATATACTTATTGTTATACATACAAAAGAAGGTATAACTGGTTATGGCGAATGCAGCCCCTACATGAGTATAAACGGCGAAACTATTGATACCTGCTGCATTGTGGCGCAGTATCTTGCCAAAGCCTTATTGCAAATGAATGCCCTTGCTATTGAAGAATGTATTGCCGTAATGAATAAAGTTATTTATGGCAATAACAGTATTAAAAGTGCATTTGAAATGGCATTGTATGATATTGCTGCGCAACACAGCGATATGCCTTTGTATAAATTTTTAGGAGGAAATAAAAATAAAGTAATTGTTACAGATATGACGGTGGGACTTAATGAACCGGATAAAATGGCGGCAGATGCTGCAAAATTCAAGGTTGCGGGTTTTCAATTTATAAAAGTTAAACTAGGGCAATCAACAGAAAAAGATGTAGCAAGAATAAAAGCCATACGGGAAAAAATTGGTGATGCTATTCCTTTACGCATTGATGCCAACCAGGGATGGGATACACCAACAGCCATTAACACATTGCTGGCCCTGGAACAATTTAATATTGAATATTGTGAAGAACCCATTGCCCGGTGGGATTATACTGAATTGCCAGCCATACGCAATGCAACAAGAATCAAAATAATGGCAGATGAAAGTTGCTGCGACAGCCATGACGCAGCCCGATTGGCGCAGCTAAAAGCCTGTGATTATTTTAATATTAAAATGGGTAAAAGCGGCGGTATATTCGAAGCGTTAAAAATAATAAGTGTGGCGGAAAATGCCGGTATTAAATTACAAATAGGAGGCTTTATGGAATCACGGTTAGCTACTACAGCCTTTGTGCATTTTGCTTATGCCAGTGATGCCATTGTTCATTTTGATTTTGATACACCATTGATGATTGCAGTAGACCCTGTAATTGGTGGAATGAAATACCTTATCAATGGCGTAATTGAAATCGATGATACTCCTGGTATAGGCGCAGGAATAGATAAGGCATACCTGAAAAAACCGGAAGCCGTCATCGGTTAAAATTTCCCACAAAGCGAACAATGAAAACAAAGTACACAAAGCAAAATACTATGCAATAATATTCTTTGTGTACTTTGTATCCTTAGCGTTCCTTGTGTGAAACTTGATTTTTAATTTTTCTTTGCGTCAAAAAAACCACCTATTTTTTCCTTTACGCTATCAAAAACTTCTTCAGCTTTATGGGCTGCGTCTTTTGCAAAATCTTCTACTTTTTGACCTGTTTCTCCAGGTATTACATCACTAATTTTGTCCATGATTGATGCTGATGTTTTTGGTGCAGCTGAATCTATTACTGCATCTGTAGCAGTTGCAGCAGCAGCTGGTTCAGCGGCAAATAAATTGTCAACAGCTCCGGCCATCATCGGAAATTTTTCTTTTACAAAATCTTTAATTGCATCAATTGCTTTGCTTGCCTGGTCTGCGCTGATGCCTGCTTTTTCAGTAAGGCGTGTGATTAATTCGTTCATGATTATAGTTTTAAAGTTTGATATACAAATATGGTATTTTTTTAAAGGATAAAAGCATTTGCTTTTTAATCATAATGTTAAATAGCGTGCATTCCTGAATCAGCTTTTATTCTGTATCGTATCGTTCAACTTTTTCAATACCGGGCAAAGCCAACAGCCGGTTGCACAATTCGTGCAGTTCTTCCTTGTCGTGTACAAATATTTTTAAATTACCCATAAAAATCCCATCCTTTGCTTCAATGGTCATGGCCGAAATATTGAATTTCATTTCGCCACTGATAAGGTTGGTTATTTTATGGATAACCCCCACATCATCTAACCCCACAATTTTTAATCCAGTAAGAAAAGAGATTTCTTTATTTTTTGCCCATTTTGTTTTTACTACCCTGTGCCCAAAATTCGACATTAACCTTGCTGCATTGGGGCAATTGGTACGGTGTATTTTTAATCCTTCGCCGGTAGTTACAAAACCAAATACATCATCGCCGGGTATTGGTTTGCAACAGTTGGCCAGTGTATACATTATCTTGTCGCTGCTTTCGCCAAAAATTATCAGCTCAGCATCTTTTTTATCATAATGTCTTGCAGTTGTGTCGGTATTTGGTTTTACTTCTGCTTCAACTTTTACAGGTTTTGGCGGAAACAAGCGGTCACCGGATGCTGAAAATTCTTTTAATTCTTTTAAGTCAATTTTTTTAGTGGCAATTTCATACAACAAATCAAGCGAAGAATTCACTTTATAAAATGAAGCCAGCTCTTCAATATTATGCTGGGTCATCATGCCGCCGATAGCATCCAGTTTTTTTTGCAAAATATATTTACCATCCTCAGCAACCTTTCTTTTTTCTTCTTTTAGGGTGTCTTTTATTTTTTGTTTGGCTTTGCTGGTAACAACCTGGTTTAGCCATTCCTGGCTGGGCTTTTGTTTGGCACTGGTAATAATTTCTATCTGGTCGCCGCTGCGTAATTTATGGCCAATAGGTACTAATTTATGGTTCACTTTTGCACCAATACACCTGCTGCCAACAGCAGTATGTACCCCAAAAGCAAAGTCTAATGCGGTGGCACCAACCGGCAACATTTTTATATCTCCCTTGGGTGTGTACACATAAATTTCTTCCGCTAAAAAGGAAGTTTTAAAATCGTGTAAAAAATCGAGCGAATTAACATCCGGGCCGGTAAGTGCTTCCCTTATCTGGCTAAACCATTGATCAAAGCGGCTTTCAACACTGGCCCCTTCTTTATATTTCCAATGGGCGGCCAGCCCTTTCTCTGCAATTTCATTCATGCGTTTGGTACGTATCTGTACCTCTACCCATTTGCCCGATGGGCCCATCACTGTGGTGTGCAAAGCTTCGTAACCATTGCTTTTTGGATTGCTCAGCCAATCCCGTAATCGTTCAGGCGATGGATTGTATTCATCAGTAATCATACTATACACTTTCCAGCAATCTTCTTTTTCTTTTTCAGAAGGGGAATCTACAATTATACGGATGGCAAAAAGGTCATACACTTCCTCAAAGCTTACACCTTTCTTTTTCATTTTATTCCAAATGGAGTGAATGCTTTTTGGGCGGCCATGAATTTCAAATGTAAAATCAGCCTTTTCTAATTTATCTTTTAAGGGACGGATAAAATCATTGATAAAACGTGTACGTTCCCTTTTGGTATCGGTTAATTTTTGAGCAATATATTTATAGGTATCCGGCTCCAGGTATTTCATGGCCAGGTCTTCCATCTCTGTTTTAATGGCATATAAACCCATCCTGTGCGCCAGCGGTGCATATACATAAACCGTTTCGCTGGATATCTTTAATTGTTTTTCCCGCTTCATGCTGTCCAAGGTGCGCATGTTGTGGAGGCGATCCGAAAGTTTTATTAAAATTACCCGGGGGTCATCTGTAAGGGTGAGCAGGATTTTTTTAAAATTTTCAGCTTGTTGACTGGTATTGGTATCCATCACCGTACTTATCTTGGTAAGTCCGTCAACAATTTTAGCTATTTCGCTGCCAAATTCACGTTGAATATCTTCTAAGGAAATGTCTGTATCTTCTACCGTATCATGCAATAAGGCGCAAATGGTACTACGTACGCCAAGCCCTATTTCTTCTACACAAATTCTTGCTACAGCCAATGGATGTAAGATATAAGGTTCCCCGCTTTTACGGCGCATGGTTTTATGTGCATCTGCAGCCATTTCAAATGCAGTGCGCAATAATTCCTTATCACCCGGTTTTAATTTAGGTTTAAGTTCTTTTAATAAACCACGATATTGCCGGAGTATCTCTTTCTTCTCTTCTTCTTCGTTGAGTGTATATTTTAAAATTGGGGCTGCTGTTTCCATGTAGTAAAACGAATTTACGAAAAAAGATTTCTGTTTTACTTTTTTGTATAAATCCCTTACTTTTGCACCCTTTAACCGGATGTGGCGAAATTGGCAGACGCACCAGACTTAGGATCTGGCGGAGCAATCCATGTAGGTTCGACCCCTATCATCCGGACTATTTTAAGTTGATAAGTGAGTGGTTGATGGGTTTGCAGCTATTTTGCTTACTCTTGCCTACCAGGTATCAACTTTTTAATTTTTAAACACATCAACTTTTCCAGTTATGGCAACAGTAGTTAGAGAGAACATCGAGTTATTAAACGACAAAATCATTGTAAAAATCGGTAAAGACGATTATTTACCCGGCTTCGAAAAAAAATTAAAGGAATATAGTAAAACAGCAAATATTCCAGGTTTTAGAAAGGGAATGGTACCTGCCGGAATGATTAAAAAAATGTACGGACAATCTATCTATACAGATGAAGTTTTAAAAACTGTTGAAAAGCAGCTATATACTTACCTGGATACAGAAAAGCCAGAAATTTTTGCACAGCCATTGGCGCTTGATGCCGATATTAAAAAATTAGATCCTAATAATCCGGATGAATATGAATTTGGTTTTGAAATTGGTTTAAAACCATCTTTTGACATTGCGCCTTTAAATAAAGCAAAAGCTGTTTTACATAAAGTAACCGCAACAGAGCAGATGGTGCAGGAAGAAGTAGACCGTATGCTGGTTAA
The DNA here is from genome assembly GCA_043783135.1 of Ferruginibacter sp. Classification (GTDB taxonomy): domain Bacteria; phylum Bacteroidota; class Bacteroidia; order Chitinophagales; family Chitinophagaceae; genus Ferruginibacter. The sequence goes on from JAYVZR010000001.1 coordinate 6,007, forward strand.
AGGTGGCAAAATGACCGAACCAGAAATCATTGAAACAGAAGAGGCTGTTTTAAATATTTTGTTTACAGAAACGGATAAAGAAGGTAACATAATTGAAGGTGGTATTGAAAAAGAAAACTCTGTTATAGTAAAGTATTTAACTGCTGCTACTCAAAAGCAGTTAATAGGTAAAAAAACTGGCGATACTGTTGTTATCCAGTTATCCGAGGCATTTGAAAAAGACAAACTGGAAGCATTTGTGCTTGATCTTGGGCTTGATAAAGATGATAGTGAGTCAGCAAAAAAATACTTTAAATTAACCATTGCAAAAATAGGGCTGGTTGAAAAAAGAGAGTTGAACGAAGAATTTTTTAATGAAGTTTTTCCCGGTGCTGCTGTTGCAACCGAAGAAGAATTCAGAAAAAAATTAAAAGAAGAAATGGAGCAATACTGGGATGGCCAAAGCCGCAACCAGCTGCACGATCAGCTATACCATTATTTGCTGAAGGAAACAAAAATCACTTTTCCTGACAAATTTTTAAAACGCTGGTTACAGGTTGGAAGCGAAGAGAAAAAAACTCCGGAACAGGCAGAGACAGAATTTCCTGTTTTTAGCAACCAGTTAAAATGGACTTTAATAAGTGATAAAATTGTAAAGGATAATAAACTGGAAGTTTCTGCTGAAGAATTAAAAGATTCAATGAAGACAGAAGTAATGCGCTATTTTGGTTCTATGAGTCTTGGTGATGATACAAGTTGGTTAGATAGTTATGTAGACAGGATGATGAAGGATGAAAAACAGGTAGATGCCAGTTACCGAAGGTTAGTAACTGACAAACTATTCAATTGGGCACAAAGCCAGGTAAATCCAGCCGAAAAGCAGGTAACAGGCGAAGAACTGACAGCCATGCAGCACAATCATCAGCATTAATAGCCTCCCTGCCCTCCAAAGGAGGGTTCCTTGAGTATAATATTCGCCGGAGCTTTTTTTGCTCCGGCATTCTTACCATCCTCTAAGGGAAAATTTTTCGTAGACCGAGCCGTTCCTCATCACTCAATCAGCCCATATAATTTATTGAGCTGCATTTACTGAATCAGATATCAAAAAATCATACATCAGACATTCTTCCCGCCTTTTTGTCGCAATTTTTTTATAGCATAATATTTGGGTTCATCAATCAACTATATTTGTTACCATAAATAATTATACCAGATGAATTTTGGAAAAGAATTTGAAAAATATGCTGTAAAGCACCGGGGTATTAATAGCAATTTGTTAGACGATTATAATAAAAAAAACGCTGACAGGTTTAATACTCAGAACCCCCTTCTGGGGGGCAGGGGAGCCGACGTAACCAATCTTACCCCAAACATTATTGAAGAAAGGCCCATGAATGTAGCAGTAATGGACGTTTATAGCCGTCTTATGATGGATAGAATAATCTTTTTGGGTTATCCTGTAACAGACGAAGTAGCTAATATCATTACGGCACAATTCTTATTTTTAGAAAGTACCGACCGTACAAAAGATATTCAGATGTACATTAATTCGCCCGGCGGAAGTGTGTATGCAGGTTTGGGCATGTACGATACCATGCAGTTTGTAACACCCGATATTGCCACTATTTGTACAGGTATTGCCGCAAGTATGGCAGCCGTATTAATGTGTGCAGGTTCGCCTGGTAAAAGAACAGCCTTAAAACATAGCCGCATCATGTTGCATCAGCCAAGCGCGGGTGCGGGCGGACAGGCAAGCGACATTGAAATAACTGTAAACGAAATCCGGAAAATTAAAAGCGAATTGTATGAGATCATCGCTCAACATACAGCTCAGTCATTTGATAAAGTTGCTCAGGATTGTCAAAGGGATTACTGGATGACTTCAACCGAAGCTAAGGAGTATGGTATTGTTGATGAAGTATTAACCATCAATCCACGCAAAGCAAAAAAAGATAAATAACAATTGCACCTGCCTGGTACTACTATTAAGATAGCTGTGTTATGATAATCCCGGGTATAGGGATTTACTTTACAGCAAGCCAATATTGAGCGGCGCATTCAACTAAAAACAGCATTACAAAAAATACTACAATGAACTATTATAATAACAAACAAATACGTTTCGACGACGAAGAGGAAACTCCAAAAGAATTGCCCGAAAACCCGATGGAAAAAATGGTAAGCGGATGGCAGTTTGACAAAAAATTTATTGAGCAGCGTAAAATATTTTTATGGGGGGTGGTAGATGATAAAAGTGCCAAAGATATCACCGCAAGATTATTGTACCTGGAAGCAATTGACCCGGGCAAAGAAATTACTTTTTATATCAACAGTCCGGGAGGTGTGGTTACCAGTGGTATGGTAATATACGATACTATGCAAATGATAAGCTCGCCCGTAAGTACAGTATGTATGGGCATGGCAGCAAGCATGGGTAGTATTTTATTAAGCGGCGGTTCAAAAGGCAGGCGTTTTATTTTCCCCAGTGGCCAGGTAATGATTCACCAGCCAAGCGGCGGCGGGCAAGGAGTAAGTGCCGACCTGGAAATTATGGCGGTACAAATACTTAAGATAAAACAATTAGGCGCAAAAATATTAGCTGATAATTGTGGACAGACATACGAAAAAGTGATGAAAGATTTTGACCGTGACTTCTGGATGGATTCTAAAGAATCAGTGACCTATGGCATTGTAGATGGCGTTATGGATAAATTATAAATTATTGATTATATAACTTTGGCCGGTTTAATCACCGGCCATTTTTTTGCCCAGTACAGGCTAAAATATTTTATCTCTTTTATACAATTATTGATGGGGTACACAAAGTGACGATGTAAAATCTTCAAAGGCGAACTGTGTCGATTATCCCATTATCAATTATCTATTATCAACTTATCTTTACAATATGCAATTTGAAGATATTATCAACGCAAAACTGAGCAAAGAAACTGACAGGCCCATGATGAAGAAGGATGCCTTTGCGGTAAGTGATGAATTGCAGACCTATTTAAAAAAATATGGCAGGGATATAAAATTGCCCATTGCCTATAAAGAGTTATTGAATTATCGTTTTACCACTGCATTGAGAGATAAAAAAGGGAAGTTGACACATTGGGAAACTGCTGTATACGACCTTAAAGAAATGGAGTTTTTAAAAGAAGGGCTAATTAAAACCTACGCTATTTTAAAAACAGAAGGCAATTTAAATTACATAAAACACCTTGATGTCGAAAGGATAGATTTTTGTGAGTTTGGCAACAGTGTTCCATTCAGGATACGCATTATTAACAGGATAAACGACAACTACGATCATTACTATATAAAATCAGTTGACGCCTCAAGAATTTACGGTCTGGAACTGGAGCACCTGCTTTCGCCCAACCGCATTACTTTTTTGTATCATAAAAATACGCTGGTAGAAGAGCATATACCCGGTATCCCCGGGGATGTTTTTCTACAGGATTACCTGCAATTACCCGAAACCAATAAAATACGTATTGCCAAAGAATTTGTAAAATTCAATGAGCGGTGTTTTGCACGTTTGCTGGGCGATATGCGCAGCTATAATTTTGTGATAGATATTACGCCCGATATTGAAGACTACCAGTACCGCATACGTGCCATTGATTTTGATCAGCAATCGTACGAGGCAAAGAAGAATTTATACCTGCCACAATTTTATAAAGAAAATTTTGAGTATGTAGACCTGGTATTAAAAAATTTAAGCGCGGGTGTAATTGAGCAATACCAGGCAGAAGAACGCACCACCATGGCTTACCGTGTAATAGCCAGCCGAAGGCAGATTATGGAGTTAATCAACATAATGATCAAAGACGAAATATCTGAAAATTACAAAGTGAAATTGTTGCGCAACGAATTGAACGAACATTTTAACAGCAACTATTTTGCCGGTTGCAATACAATGGGCGCTATTGTAAAACGCCAGTTAAAACAAATGCTGCAAAAGCATTTAACGGCGGGTGAATAAAGATGTAGATACTAAACATACTGGTCCACCAGTATAGAATTTCCGTCTGGATCCAGCACAAGAAAACCTGCCGGCCCTGAAGTTTTTTCATCAGCTTCAGTTTCTAATTTAATTCCTTTTTGTTTTAACTGGCGCTGAATTTCCCTCACATCATCAAACGGTTCAATTTTGCCGGCATTGTCGTCCCATCCAGGATTAAAAGTCAGAATGTTTTTCTCAAACATTCCATGGAACAGCCCGATTAATGAACGTTCATTTTTCATTATCAGGTAATTCTTTTTAAGATCGCCTGCAAAAACTTTAAAACCAAGTTTTTCATAAAACTGTTGCGAAGCGTTGATGTCTTTTACAGCAAGGCTAATGGAAAATACACCGAGTTTCATATTACTTTCTTTTTTAGTTAATTGTTTTGGAATGTCTCCTGGAGATTTTTTGTAAAGGGGCTGTGTTATAGCTGCCAATGTTTTAAGCCGGGCAAGTGCAATAGCTGCAAGTCCTAAACTAATTTGCTTAAGCCAGTTTCGCCTGTTCGGTTCCATATTTTTTATTTAAAAAATTAAACTTTTAATGGGCAGTGCTTTATATGCAGTTTACATGGATTAACTAAAACTAAATTTATAAATAAAAGTTGATGATTTATACTTTCTACAATTACTATTTCCTGTAAGGATGGGTATTATGGAAGTAATAAATTCTTAGTGTGTTAAATTACACTTGTTCATAAATGAGCAAATCCTGAGTTACAAACTAAGATAGGCATTGAGCATTTTTTCATTATTGATCGAATATGCAGACAACTCTAAGGATAATCGGGCTGTAAAGTTAAGAACCTGTGGAATTTAAATAATGGAAGCAATACTGTACTGAAACTTTATTACGCTTCCAGTGAGCTACCCAATGGCAGGCAACTGGAAGCAGTTTCTTTTGCAGGAAATCAGGATCACACAAGTACAAATAAATAGGTATATAGTGGTTTTTAATACAACCTTCCTCTGCCAGGAGTTACAGAGAGGTTGTATCTATAAAGTGGCCGCCTGCTCAATTAATACACCAATGTTATAAACTCAGGATTACACCACCACATGGTCCTGAATGTTAGCCACCCAACAGTCGTGTCCTATTTCTCTACATAATTTAGTTGTTCCTGCAACGTTATAATATATTGAATTGTCTATTAAACAGCAGGCGATTAACTATATTTGCAGTCGCATAACTAAAAATGCAGTTTTCAAACAGGTTACAATGGCCAAACAACAAACATTACACTGTTCTTTTTGCGGCAGAAGCCGGGATGAGGTTAAGATATTAATAGCCGGTCAGGAAGGGCATATTTGCGAAAATTGTGTAGAGCATGCCCAGGAAATAATTGGACAGGAATTGATGATTTATCCCGAATCAAAACAAGGGGGCGGCTCGGTAAATAAGCTATCCGTTAGAAAACCTATTGAAATAAAGAAATTCTTAGATGAATATGTAATTGGCCAGGATGATGCTAAAAAAGTGCTGGCAGTTGCTGTTTACAATCATTACAAAAGGTTAAATCAAAAAACAGATAATAATGATGTGGAGATTGAAAAAAGTAACATCATTATGGTTGGCGAAACAGGTACCGGTAAAACATTGCTGGCTAAATCAATAGCCCGTATGTTAAACGTACCATTTGCTATAGTAGATGCAACGGTATTTACGGAAGCAGGTTATGTAGGCGAAGATGTGGAAAGTATGTTGAGCCGTCTTTTACAGGCCTGTAACTACGATGTGGCAGCAGCAGAAAAAGGAATTGTGTTTATTGATGAAATTGATAAAATTGCCAGAAAAAGCGATAACCCTTCTATTACAAGAGATGTTAGCGGCGAAGGTGTTCAGCAGGGTTTATTAAAATTACTGGAAGGTACCGAAGTATTGGTACCACCACAGGGGGGTCGAAAGCATCCGGAACAAAAATTGGTAAAAGTAAATACACAAAATATATTGTTTATCTGCGGGGGCGCTTTCGATGGTGTTGACAGAATTATTGCCCGTCGAGTAAATACCCATGCTATTGGGTTTAGTGTAAATAAAGAACTGCAGGAATTTCAACAAAAAAACCTTTTGCAATTTATAAATGCCGTTGATTTAAAACAGTTTGGTTTAATACCCGAATTATTGGGCCGTTTACCTGTTATTACTTACCTGAATCCGTTAGACGCGTTAACGCTAAGAAGTATTTTGACTGAACCAAAAAATGCATTGATTAAACAATTTACACACTTATTTGAAATTGAAGGTATTGTCTTAAGCTTTGAACCTGAGGTATTTGACTTTATGGTTCAAAAGGCATTGGAATATAAGTTAGGGGCAAGAGGCCTGCGCAGTATTTGCGAAGGTATTTTAACCGATGCCATGTATGAGCTGCCTTCTCAAAAAGTAAAAACTTTTGAAGTAACTTTAGAGTATGCACAGCGTAAATTCAGTACAAGTAAAATGAGTATGCTTAAAGTAGCATAAATAAAAAATAGTAACAGGAACTGCAATTTTTAATTGCAGTTTTTTTATGTTGTTTTGCCAGGGCTCTTTTCTCCCCAAGTTTCAAACAAATACAATTCATTTTAGGTGGTTGTTATATTTCAATATATTTTTACGCCCGAAAGAAACGAAACCGGTTATTGCAATCGATAAACGGAGTTCGTTTCAATCAAAGTTCAAAACAGGTATGCTGTACAAGAGGGGGACGCAACGATGTTCCACATTGGTTTGTAGCCCGAAAAAAATATTTACCTCCCTTTCTTTTAAGAAAAGAAGGCCAATTTAAACTGATAAAAATTTATAATGGTAGACGTAATTCTCGGACTTCAATGGGGTGATGAGGGCAAAGGAAAAATTGTTGATTATTTTGCTCCCAACTACGATGTGGTTGCCCGTTTTCAGGGTGGCCCAAATGCGGGGCATACTTTATATGTAAGCGGAAAAAAAGTGGTGCTGCATCAAATACCAAGTGGTATTTTTCATGAAGGTAAAACCAACCTGATTGGCAATGGTGTAGTACTGGATGCAGTAACCTTAAAAAGGGAATGCGAAACAGTTGCTGCAATGGGTGTAGACTATAAAAAAAGTTTATACATAAGTGAACGTGCCCACTTAATTTTACCCACGCACAGGGCCTTAGATAAAGCAAGTGAGTTAGCAAAGGGTAACGAAAAAATTGGCTCTACCTTAAAGGGGATCGGTCCGGCTTACATGGATAAAACGGGAAGAAATGGTTTACGTGTGGGCGATTTGCTTGATAAAAGTTTTACCGGCCAGTATATTAAATTGCGCCTGAAACACCAGCGCCTGCTTGACAATTACAATTTTCAGGAAGATATAAGCAGTTGGGAAGATGAATTTTTTGAAGCAATTGAGGATTTAAGAAGTTTCAAAATTGTTAATGGCGAGTATTTTATAAATGATAAAATTCAGCAGGGTAAAAAAGTATTGGCAGAAGGTGCACAGGGCAGTATGCTGGATGTTGACTTTGGCACATTTCCTTTTGTTACCAGTAGTAATACCATCTCTGCCGGTGTATGCACCGGCTTAGGTATAGCACCTCAAAAAATTAAAGAAGTATTTGGTGTTTCAAAAGCCTATTGTACAAGAGTTGGCAGTGGCCCTTTTCCCACAGAACTGGATGATGAGATGGGTGAATTAATCCGCAAAACAGGTAGTGAATTTGGTGCAACTACAGGCAGGCCAAGGCGTTGTGGCTGGATAGACCTGGTGGCACTGCAATTTGCCTGTATGATAAATGGTGTTACCCAGATTATTATGACTAAAACAGATATCCTGGATGCCCTGCCTGAACTAAAAGTTTGTAACGCCTATTCTATCAATGGCCAGGAAACAAATTGCGTACCTTTTCAAATGACCAGGGTAAAAATTGACCCGGTTCACAAAAACTTTGAGGGGTGGCAAACGGATATTACAGAGATTGATAATTATGCTGCATTGCCCCAAAAAATGAAAGAATACATTGATTACATAAACAAATTCCTGAAAGTTCCTGTTAAGTATATCAGTAACGGGCCGGGAAGGGATCAAATAATTTTAGCTTAAGCAATAAAATAATAAAAAAATAATTGCATTTTTTTTTGGCTAATTAAAAATCTATCAGAAATTTACATTCACAACCAGTTTATTATGGCAACCAAATTAGGTAAAGAAAAAAAGAATGCTCCGGATGAGGAGATTCCTGCAAAAAAAACAGCATCAAAAGTATCGCCTAAATCTAAAATAGAGGATGATGATGACGATGATGATGATTTGGATGAAGACGTCAAGCCTGTCAAAAAGGGGAAAGCTTCTGCTAAAAAAAACGGAGATGAAGATGATGACGATGATGATGTTGAAACTGAAGATGAATGGGAAAAAGGAGAAGCCGCCGATGAATGGGATTCCGACTTTGATGAATTTGATGTTCCTAAATCGGCAGCAAAAAAATCTGCCGGAAAAAAATCTGCCAAAGATGAAGAAGAAGATGATTTTAAAGATCTTGGTTTTGATGACTTAGATGTTGATGGCGGAGGTTTTGATGATGACGATGATTTTTTATAAGGAATGGCAGTAACAGTGAATGGTTAGCAGGCACCATGCTGCATGGTAAATCAACAAAGTGAAAAAAGCTACTGTATTTACAATAAATAATTTTGCAGAATTTAAAATAAAAATGTTGAACTGGGTAAAACCGTTCAACATTTTTATTTTACTGGATAACAGCGGCTATAGTTTTGAAGAACCGGCATTTGAATGTTTGCTGGCGGCAGGATGTAAAGAAAGGCTGGAACTTAATGCAGGAAATGCTTTTAGCGCAGTAAAAGAATTTTCTGCCAGTAATCATGATTGGCTGTTTGGCCATTTAGGCTACGACCTTAAAAATGAAACAGAACAATTACGATCAAATAATTTTGACGGAATTGGGTTTAAGGATATTCATTTTTTTGTACCTGAAATAGTATTAAAGTTAAACGAAAAGTCGCTTACGATTTTTTTTGACGGTGATACGGAACAAATATTTTCGGCCATAAAATTATCTTCGGCCATTATAGAAGAAAAAAAAATTCCTCCAATTCAAATTGAAAAAAGATATACCCGGTCAGAATACATACAAACTATTCTAAAATTGCAGCAGCATATTTTACGGGGCGATTGTTATGAAATAAATTTTTGCCAGGAATTTTTTTGTACAAATGCTGTTATTGATCCTATATCGGTGTATCAAAAATTAACCACCATTTCGCCCAATCCTTTTTCGGCTTTGTATAAGTCGGATGATAAATATTGCATTTGTGCCAGCCCCGAGCGTTACGTGAAAAAAAAAGGAATAACCCTTATTTCGCAACCCATAAAGGGAACGGCTAAACGCTATTTAACCAATCAGCAACTGGATGAAAACAGTAAAGAAGAATTGTTGCACAGTGATAAAGAAAGAAGTGAAAATGTTATTGTAGTAGACCTTGTGCGGAACGATTTGAGTAAGATTTGTAAGGAAGGAACCGTACAGGTAAAAGAGTTATTTGGCATTTATAGTTTTCCACAGGTGCACCAGATGATTAGTACAATCAGTGGCGAAGTACTAGATACCATTGATTGGACTGATGTTGTAAAAGCTACTTTCCCGATGGGGTCAATGACTGGTGCTCCTAAAAAAAGAGTAATGCAGCTGATAGAACAAAATGAGCGTACAAAGAGAGGGCTTTTTTCTGGAGCTATAGGCTATATTGATCCAAAAGGCGACTTTGATTTTAACGTGATTATAAGAAGTATCCTATACAACGAATCTGCAAAATATGTATCCTTTCAGGCCGGCAGCGCCATTACTTTTTACAGTGACGCAGAAAAGGAATATGAAGAATGTTTATTAAAAGCAGCCGTTATAAAACAGGTGCTTGCGTAAATTATTACTGATGCTTTTTTTTAGTCTTGGTTGGGTATACAGTTTTAAAATTGGGCACTGTAGCTCCGCCTAATATGGCCTGTACACTTTCATTTAATATCTGGTATTTATTGGCTACAAATAATTGCATTTTATCTGGTGGTAAACGAAGGTCGAAATTTCCCGTGGTAGACATAGTAGCATCAAATGAAGGGTTAAAATGATTAAACTGGCTAATATCCATCAGTATATTTTTAGCAATAATTAAAGAATTGTATTTACCGGATATGGATAATATTTCAACATCTGCCAGTTCATCTGCTGATAAAGTTTTTTGTTTTGTATATGGGTTTTTGGTATTGTTGTTTGCCGGATAACTGGTGCGGTTAACATCATTTGTAACAGGTAAAACGCCAGCAGTAAACGTAGTAACCCCACCACCGCCTTCCATAATATAATGTGTTGCTATAAATCTTTTTACATAGGTTCTTGATTCTTCAGGCAGGTAAAATTGCAAACGCCAAAAATCAGTACTGCCGCTTTTTTTAATAGCGCTATAAACCCTTCCGGGCCCGCCATTGTATGCAGCCATTACCAATAGCCAATCGTGCAATTGTTTGTATAAGTATAGTAAATATCTTGCTGCCGCATGCGTACTTTTGTAGTAATCTCTTCGGTCGTCTATATTACTATTAACTACTAAACCATATTCTCTTGCAGTATAAGGCATAAACTGCCATGGGCCACCAGCTCCTACAATACTTGTTGCACCGCTGCTCAAATTAGATTCAATAACTGCAACATATTTTAATTCTTTTGGTAAACCATATTGCTGTAAAATATTTTCTATAAGATTAAAATAGGGCAATCCCCACCCTTTCATTTTTTGTAAGTATTCACTATGATCCTTCATATAATCCTGTATAAACATTTCGGCATTGGGGTTTATTTGAACTGTATATGGTAAAGATGCATTATAACTGTAATTGGCAAATAAGTTCTTGAAGCCATATTTGGTAACCTGGTTAAAATATTCAACCTTTTCTTTTTTAGGAAGCGTTCTTGTTTTTATAACTTCTTCAATCAGTTCATCTTCTTTGGCTAAATTTTCCGGGACGGTATCTTTTATAATTTTCTGTAAGGCCGGAGATTGCTGTAAAAAGTTACTTCTACCCACCGTGTCAGACAGGCATAAGAAACATGCAAAAGATAAAAATAGATACTTTGTCATTAGTTGTTTAGTGCTAAGCAGCTTTATACTGCTGCATCAACAAATTTGATAATGCACATAAAGTTACTTCATCCATTTTGTTTGTGATTAGCTGAAGGCCAAACGGCATACCATTGCTGTGTTTATATAATGGAATTGAAATGGCTGGTAACCCTGTTAGGTTTGCAAAAACTGTGTAAATATCTGCCAGGTACATGGCAATAGGGTCATCGGCATTTTCACCAATATAAAATGCAGTTGAAGGAGATGTAGGAAGTATAATGGCGTCAAAATTGCCGAAAATAGCTGTAGTTCTATCAACTAGCATACGTCTTACCTGTTGCGCCTTTGTAAAATAAGCATCATAGTAACCGGCACTTAAAACAAAAGTACCCAGCAATATCCTGCGTTGTACTTCTTTGCCAAAACCTTCACTGCGGCTACGTTTATAAAATTCTGTTAAATCAGCAACAGGAGCATTTGTACGGTGACCAAACCGCACACCATCAAAACGATTGAGGTTACTGCTTGCTTCTGCCGTTGTTAAAACATAATAGGCCGGAACAATATATTCAAGCAAATTAAATGCAACTTTTTCTACAATGTGACCGTCTAATCGTAATTGTTCAATAGTACTAAAAATACTTTTACTTATTTCTTTATCTAATGAAGGATGTTGCAGGGCGTCTTCAAAATAAGCAATCCTGTATTTTTTTTCTTTTGCCGGTTTTTCTACAGTATCCATTGGTTGGCTGATAGCGGTACTGTCAAATTCATCAGGTCCCGCAATTATTTCTAAAATAGTAGCAACGTCATCAACCGTGTTACCAAAAATACCAATCTGGTCAAAAGAAGAGGCATAGGCAATTAATCCATACCTTGAAATTCTGCCATAAGTTGGCTTTATACCTACTATACCACAAAAGTCTGCAGGTTGTCTTACAGAACCACCCGTATCGCTTCCAAGGCTAACCATACACATACCGGCCTGTACCGCCACGGCGCTGCCTCCTGATGATCCGCCCGGAACCTTTGTTTCATCCAAAGCATTTAACACATTGCCATAAGCAGAATTTTCATTGGCACTGCCCATTGCAAACTCATCGCAATTGCAACAGCCAATTATAATGGCATCTTCATCCAATAGCCTTTGTACTGCAGTAGCATTGTATATAGATACAAAATCTTTTAAAATTTTTGAAGCAGCAGTAACTGTATGGTCTTTGTAACAAATAACATCTTTTATTGCAATTACTACTCCGTGTAAACGGCCTGTTTTTTCTGCACTGTTTCTTTTAGAATCCAGCGCAGCAGCCTTTTTCAAGGCTTCTGCTGCATATACTTCTGTAAAAGCATTCAGGTGCTTTTTAGTATTTATTTTTTGAAGATAATGATTTACAGCAGCTGTACAGGTTGTATTTCCCGATTGAAGTTGCTGATGATATTCCTTTATTGAACTAAACAAAAAGAAGGGGATTTAATTGGTATGTATAAAACAGGCTGAAGTGTGGCCTTCTGTAAAAATCCATTTAGTTTGGATTAAAAGAAGTACTCACTTCAGCCT
>JAYVZR010000002.1:0-2692 GCA_043783135.1 Ferruginibacter sp.
TAGCGGAAAACCGCTTACAGTTCATTTTGGCAGTCAACAAGACATTACTCCGTATACAAATGTTGGTAGTATAAAAAGTAAGGAAGCAATGTCTGTTCAATCTTTAACTGCCTCCGTGCAAGGTGTTTCTTTGCTGGATGTTGGCCATGCACAAATAGGTTCCATGCAACTGCAAATTGCAGACAGTTCAGCCATTTTACTTTCAGGGGGAGCTTTAAAGAAAGTTAAATAAATCGCCGGAGGGCAAAAAAATAATAACAGTGATTTGCTTTTAATTGAATTAAACTTTAAAAGAAATATTATCCTTATTTATTTTACTTCTTCCCACAAGTGGCGTATCAATCCATCCGCCAAACCAATTTTTGGTACATAAATTTCTTCTGCACCTGCCCAACGCATGGTGTTAATATAAATTAGAATTGCAGGTACAATAACATCGGCTCTGTCGGCCCTTAAACCATATTGTGTAATCCTATCTGCTAAAGGCACATTGTTTAATTCTTTATAATAATCCCGCAGCAATTCTAAAGAAAGCGGTTTGCCATCTTTTCTTTTACTCATTGAAAAAACTTTATTGATGTTGCCCCCGCTGCCGATTGCTACTACCTGTTTTTGCCCTTTAGTTACTGCACGTATATGTTCTTTCATCTCATCCCAGTTACTGTCTGTTACCATATTTTTAAGTAAACGGATAGTGCCGATATTAAAAGATTTTTTAAATATTAAAATTCCATTGCTGAAAAAAGAAAGTTCTGTACTGCCGCCACCTACATCAATGTATAAATAGCTGTGGTCTTTATCCATATTTTCTGCAACATGATTTTCATATACCAACCCTGCTTCAAAATCACCACTTATGACTTCAATTTCAATTTCAGTTTCCATTTTTACTTTACGGATAATATCTGCCGAATTTTTGGCATCCCTCATGGCACTGGTAGCACAGGCTTTTATGTGTTCAACCTCATAAGCATTACATAAATGTTTGTAAGCCTTCATGGTTTGTAAAATCATCCCAATTTTTGGTTTGGATATTGTCCCATATTCAAATACATCAAAACCAAGCCGCAGAGGGATTCTTATTAAATTCATTTTATTGAATACGGCTACACCATTTTCATCATTTAATACTTCTGTTATTAAAAGCCTTGCTGCATTACTGCCGATGTCGATTGCTGCTAATTTCAATATTGTAACAGTTTAATATTTTTTATTATTGAACATACTACACAAATATACCATTGTAATCAGCAATCAAACGGCTTACAATATTAGTGAACCTTTTATGTGGATAATTTACGGTACAGGTAATTATAAGTGTCAACCTGGCTGCGTACTTTTTTGGTATTACGGGGATTGATGTATTGATTGCATAGCGTATTATCTAATTTTCTTGCTTTTATATTATCTGATAACTGTATTTGTAAAATATCTTTTAATTCAGCCTGTATATCTTTCTCAAAAACGGGGCAGGCTACTTCTATGCGGTGGTCTAAATTTCGTACCATCCAGTCTGCTGATGTCAGAAATACTTTTTCTTTTCCATTGTTATGAAAAATCATTACCCTGGCATGTTCCAGGTATTCATCAACGATACTGATAGCATGTACGGGGATTTTAAATTTTTTATTTTCTGTAAGCATACAAATAATACCTCTTATCACCATACTTATTTCTACACCAGCTTTGGCGGCATCATATAATTTATTAATCAGCAATTCATCACTAATTGAATTTAGTTTAATGGTAATAGCTGCAGGTTTTTTTGCCCTGGCCGCTTTAATTTCTTTGTCAATTAATTGCACCAGTTGCCTGCGCATATTTACCGGGCTTACCATTAATGTTTTGCACGCCTTTAATAAATGGAGCCTGGTTTTATGCTGTTCAAGGTAATTAAACACCCTGTTAACATCAGCCATAATAAACCTGTCTGATGTAAGCAGGCAATGATCCCCATATATTTTAGCAGTCCTTTCATTTAAATTACAGGTACCCACAAAACCATAATGAATAGTGCGCCCATTGACAATTTTTTTAATCAGGCAAATTTTAGCATGTATTTTTAAATTAGGTACACCAATTAAAACTTTTACACCAGCTTCTTCCAATTCTTCTTTCCATAGCAGGTTAGCTTCTTCATCAAAGCGTGCCCTTAGTTCTATCACAACCGTAACCTGTTTGCCGTTACGTACTGCATTAGTAAGGGCATTAATAATCTTCGACCGGGGCGCAAGGCGGTAGCAGGTTATCTTGATAGTTTTTACATCAGGGTCAATAGCGGCTTCTCTTAACAAATCTATGAGACTGTCAAAAGAATGGTATGGAAAATTAAGCAGTACATCTTTTTCCAAAATGATATCTGTAACCTTATTGGCGTTTTTTAGTACCGGATGTAAAAATGGTTTTTTTCTTGTGCTTTTTTTACTAAAGACAGATTCCGGAAAATCAATGAAGTCTTTAAAGTTATGAATTCTGCCACCCGGAAGCAGGTTGTCTTTTCCGGATAAGCCTAAACGTTTAATAAGGTAAGTGAGCAGGGAGGCATCAATTTCTTTATCAAAAATAAAACGGACCGGTTTTCCTTTTTTTCGGTTTCTTAATCCCTTTTCCAGTTTTTGGGTCATTGATGTAGATATATCAGTATCAATATCAATTTCTGCATCTCTTGTTACTTTAATAATGTGGGATGAAA
>JAYVZR010000003.1:0-2688 GCA_043783135.1 Ferruginibacter sp.
AAGAGTGCGACGCCAATGAAGTTTAATAGCAGTACATGGCTGGGTACAAAATACTTTACATCTTTATTAAAGAAGCCGCAAAATTACGGGCTTCACCATCGGTTTCAAAATATTCTTCCAGTGTTGGTTTTTCTATAAAATGTACTTTCTCCATAGCTTGTTCTACTACGGCGGTAATGTCTAAAAAACCAATACGGTTGCGCAAAAAAGCCCATACGGCTATTTCATTAGCGGCATTTAATATACAGGGCATGTTGCCACCCTTAAACAATGCTTCGGTTGCCAGGGCTAAATTTCTAAAAGTTTTAACATCGGGTTCTTCAAAAGTTATTGATGGATATTTTTTAAACTCCAGTCTGGGAAAATCATTTTTAATGCGCTGTGGAAAAGCCATGGCATATTGTATTGGCAACTTCATATCAGGCAAACCCATTTGTGCTTTTATGCTGCCATCATCAAACTGAACCATGCTATGGATAATGCTTTGCGGATGTATCACCACCTGTATCTGGTTTGGCTGCAAATTAAACAACCATTTGGCTTCAATCATCTCCAGCCCCTTATTCATCAGGGTTGCAGAGTCAATACTTATTTTGGCACCCATGGTCCAGTTGGGGTGTTGCAGTGCATGATCCCTTTTTACATTCACCAGAAAATTAGGTTTTTTACCCAAAAAAGGGCCGCCGCTTGCAGTCAGTATTATCTTTTCTATTTTATTTCTTCCCTCTCCTACCAGGCATTGAAAAATGGCAGAGTGTTCGCTATCTACCGGAATTACAGGTGCCCTGTTTTCCATTGCTTTCTGCATCACTATATCCCCTGCTACTACCAGCGTTTCTTTATTGGCAAGCCCTACTGCTTTACCTTTTGCCACTGCTTTTAAAGTAGGTTTTAAACCTGCAAAACCAACAATGCCTGCCAGCATCATATCATAATTATCAAAGTCTGCCGCTTCTTCCAATGCCGCCTCGCCTGTAAAAACTTTTGTATCTGTACCGGAGAGTGCTTCTTTTACTTTTTGATATTTTGTTTCGTCACCTATTACAACGGCATTGGGTTTAAACTCAAGTGCCTGCTGAATTAATAATCCGTCATTGGTTTGTGCTGTTAAAATCTCCACTTCAAATAATGCGGCGTTGGCACGGATAACTTCCAGTGCCTGCGTACCAATAGAACCGGTGGAACCAAATAATGCAATTCGTTTTTTTTGTGTGGCACTGGACATATTTTATTTATTTTATCAGCTCACAAAAAACGGCTGATTGATAATGGATTTATTGTTGGATTATTTTTAATTGGGCAAATTACAATTTTAATTGTTTAAACGTATCAGTGATAAATATATCCACCGACTTCTTCAATTTAATTTGTGGGATAGTTTTTTAGTTGGCCTGCTTTAACAGGTTACAGCCCTTTAAAGTTTATCTTGTCTTTGCAACTGTTACTATTTTCTGCCAATGGATAACAGTTGTTAGTACAAAATATAGCTACCTGCATTACAGAATATTTGGTGGATGAGATAAAAATTTATCCGGTAGTATTTTGTGATTACTTACCTGCTGCGGCAAAAAAAATGCCTGCAGCAATAATTATACTTCAATAAAATATAATTTTTATGAGAAACATTTTAAACAGAGAAATCATTGGCAGTGTATATGCAAGATGTGATACATCTTTATAGAAGAGGCACTTCAGTTTCTATAAATTATAGTCGCATCTCTATAAAATAATCAACTGATTTTATAAGAGAAGACACAGCATATTAAGGTGTAAAGAATATTGTGCGTTTATCAAAAAATACAAAATCTAAAACCTGCTTTATTAAATAATATCAGTGCTTGGTAATCAGTGGTTTTTTGCAATACAAATCTTTTTTTGTAAACCCAGTGTTATTGAATAAATATTTTCTGGCTAATGGTTGTTGAATTACCAATTAACGTCACCATATAAATACCAGCAGCAAGGTTACTTACGGGCACTTTAATATTTCCGGATTGTGCGGCAATATCTTTTTTTAATACCAGCGTTCCATTTATGCTGATAAGCTGTAGTGATTTATACTTTTGGTTATAGAGGTTTACATTCATAACGCCATTGCTTATAACAGACGGGGTTACCATACTTTTTACATTGTCATTCAGCACCACTCTTACAATATCCGAATATTTAAAAGAACCATCATTGTCTGTTATTTTTAACCTGTAAAAAATTACTCCATTATATACAATAGCATGTAAGAAGGAGTATGCCGAACCTGTTGCTGAATTCTTCTCCGGCACATTACCGAGATGAATAAATGAAGTTCCATCAATGCTGTATTCAATTTCAAACTGCCGGATATTTTGTTCCATTGCGGTTTGCCAATTTAATTTTACCCCGCCATTATTTAAGAGGCCATTGAATGCAATTAATGTTACCGGCAAAGGGATACTGGCGGTGATGCGGTACACACTATTTCCTGTTAAGGAAACTACATAAGCTTCTCCGTTTTCTGTTTCTCCAAAATCTGCAATACCAGTGGTGGAAAGTATTTGTGTACTGGTGATCCATCCGCCAGATCCATCTGAAACAGTTTTATAAAAGGTTCCTGAAAAAAAATCAGCACTGATGTTATATCCCTGCAAAATCGGGTAAGTACTTCCCCTGTAAACAATGCCTCCTGTAACAGCAGCAGCAGGGTTTTGGGTG
>JAYVZR010000004.1:0-18597 GCA_043783135.1 Ferruginibacter sp.
ATTTTTTACCGGTAAACTTGACGGATTATTAGGATCTACATTTATATTAAAAGATTTTGAACAGCTAAAAGTTGTAAGTAATCCAAATGCTATTATATATTTAAATTGTCGTAACATAATTATTATTTAACAGGTCAATTAAAAGGTAACATAAAGGTTAAGTCCAATTCTTCTTGCAGTTGCAGCAGCAGCAAACTCTAGCCCCTGTATGGATGAAGCTCCATAACTGCTTGTTTCAGGATCAAAATTTGAATACTTGGGAAAATTAGGTGCGTAATACAATAAATTTCTTCCGGTTAAAGTAATGGTAACTGCTGAAATATGTTTACTCTTTAAAAAAGATGCAGGTACATTATATCCAATTGATAATTCTCTTAATCTATATACGGTTGCGTCATACACATTCCATTCAGAAGCTGTATTGATGCCAAATGTATTACCCCCCGTTGGTGAAAAATAAAGATCGTTTGTTGTTATTCTTGTTTGATTGGGGATAGTTTTTCCGCCGTTAGTAATAGCTTTACCAGTTACTGCATCACCATAAACGCCTGGTATTACCCAACCTGTTTGCCTATCGTAAGTATCCATTGTTACACCACGGCCTAATAATGAATACAAAGTTGTAGAATACAAATCACCGCCCTTTGTCATATCAAATAAAGCCGTTAAAAAAAATGCCCGATACCTGAAAGTATTAGTGATGCCCAATTTATAATCTGGATTAGGATTTCCAATTTGTCCCTGAGTAGGATCAAGAATCATTGTACCAGTTGAAGGATCAATTAACAATGCCCCGGAAGCGCTATCCCTTAATACCTTTGTGCCATAGAGAAATCCATAAGGTTTTCCAACTTCAAAACCAGTTGTTATGGTAGAATAACCACCCCCTAAACTTAGATGAGTTACACCTTCGGTAAGGGCAGTAACAATACTTTTATTTTTTGTGTAAACACCTAAAATTTCCCAGCTAAAATTTTGTTTGGTTACAGGCCTTAGGGTAACTGCAATTTCTACTCCTTTATTATTAATGCTTCCAAAGTTTGTATAAAATGAAGCGTAGCCAGTTGAAGCAGCTGTAGTAACCGGGGCAAGCAAATTGTTTGAATTTTTATTATACCATGTAAAATCAAGCTCAAGTAATTTTTTAAAGAAACTTAATTGTGTACCTAATTCTACCTCTTTCGTAAACTCTGGTTGTAATGAATTTCCGCCTTTAGCATCTGGGCTAACATTTCCTACAGCCTGGTTCAAAAAAGCAATACTACTTAAATTATACACATTAAATTCATTGTAAGGTTCAGCATCACGGCCCACTTTAGCGTAGCCTACTCTTATTTTACCAAAATCAAGAATTGATTTACTCATTCTAAAAGCATCAGAAAAAACAAAAGATCCGGAAACAGAAGGGTAGAAATAGCTTCTGTTATTTTCTGGCAAGGTAGAGGAAACATCATTACGGCCAGTCACAGTAATAAAGGCATAATTTTTATAGGCCAGGGACACATCTCCAAAAATTCCCATAATTCTTTTGCGTGCATAAAAACTAGTGATATCCCTGTCTACAGGAAGAAAATTCTGTAAGGTATAAACGCCACGTATTATGTAACCTCCGCCACCATTCCTATATCCACCTTGTCCTAACTCTCTTGTACGTGTCCGTTGATTATAATCTGTACCAGCAGTAGCTTTCAATGAAAAGTCTTTCCCAATATTTGGTGTAAACGAAACCAATAAGGTAGACTGAAGTTCCTGGGCCCTGTAATTATCAACAGCAAGTTTTCCCAGCCCTCCTCTTGAACTGACTTCATTAATTTCCTCACGGTTAAGATAAGAAACATTGCTGCCAAAATTATAGTCAACTTTTATCCATCTATTAATATTAAAATCAAAATGAATCCCTGCCACCATTCGTTCATCATAAGTTGTTTGCTTATTATACTGCTCTGCCCATAAAGGATTGTCTGCCTGGGTACCAACCCACGAAACGTTGTTGCCATTTTTATCCTGATAAGGCAGATCAACGGGCCAGCTTCTGCCAAGAAATAAGGTACGGGCAAATTGCGATGAGGGGCTTTCACTATTCTGATTATCCCCCAACAGCCCACCGGTTTGTTTTGATCGTGAATAACTAAAATTTCCACTTACGTTTAAACCAATATCTAATTTAGAACTGCCGCCGGCACTAACGTTAAATCTTCCATAATTATTATTGGCAATGTAACCTGTTTGACTAAGTTCAGATGCGGTAAGTGCAAAACTTGTTTTTTCATCACCAGTATTAAACCCTAATGAATTTTCAGTAATTACACCTGTTTTAAACAAGTCATTTGTATTAGTTGGATATGCCTTGTAAGCGGCCATTCCATTCGGAAATAATTCGGGATAAGCCTGTAAATAATCGGGCCACGCTGCAACAGAATCTCCCGGCGCAAAATTTTTACCCCAGGATCCATTTGAACCACCACTGGCATTACCCTGAGATCCTGTACCATATGCATTTTGATATTCGGGAAGATTTGAAACATTTTCAAAAGAAACAGAACTTCTAAAAGTTACTTCTGTGCCCTTTTTATTCCTTCCTGAACTACCAGATTTGGTTGTAATGATTATGACACCATTTGACGCTCTTGAACCATATAATGCACTTGCAGAAGACCCTTTCAGAATATTCATACTGGCTATATCGTTGG
This sequence comes from Ferruginibacter sp., assembly GCA_043783135.1. Lineage (GTDB taxonomy): Bacteria > Bacteroidota > Bacteroidia > Chitinophagales > Chitinophagaceae > Ferruginibacter. The sequence goes on from JAYVZR010000004.1 coordinate 2,691, forward strand.
GATCAATATCGGCAAGTCCATTGCCATAGGCGCCACCGCCGGTAAGTACATCGCTTGTTTGAATCTGATCATTACTATAAGGAACTCCATCTACAATAATTAACGGTTGCGTTTCGCCATAAAAGGAAGAGTTTCCTCTTATTTGTATTCGTGTTGCCGCACCGGGAGTACCAAGGCCTGATCTTATATCTACACCTGCTACTTTTCCCTGAAGATTTTTAAGCATGTCCGGTTCGGATTTCTGAAGCAATCCACCCGGATCAACCTTGCTGATTGCATACCCAACCGACCGCTCAGATTTTTTTATCCCTGCCGCAGTTATAACAACTGCATTTAACTGGGTATTGTTCCTTGCTACTTGTAATGTTAGTTTTGTTTGATTGCCAATATTAAATTCTTGTGTTGTAACACCTATGCCGCTAATGATAAGGGTAGAACCCTCAGGCGCAGAAACTTTAAAGTTGCCATTGGCATCAGCATATGTACCCGTCTTATTGCCTTTTATTGTTACGGTACCTCCTTCTATCGCCACACCTTTTTCATCAGTAATAGTGCCGGTTACAACCCGGTTTTGTGCAAATGCCAATACACACAAGAGCATCAACAATATAAGTAGAGTTGAGAATTTTCTCATATACGGGGAAGTTGTTTTAGTAATTAAATAAAATATGGAATTAAAACAAAATTAAAGTAAAGATCAAAGAATATGAATTTAATATTCAAATATTAATAAAAGACATATGCACATTTAAAACTGCTGCATACAAAAAATCTAAAACCGGTATTGAACCAGTAAATTAATGGCGGTTTTTTTGTTACCATCAATTGCATCAAGCCCGCTTCCAATGGTCTCTTTGTTTTTATAAATGCATTGTGCCCATTTTAACCACACTGCTACTTTTTTATTAAAATTGTAATTGAAATTTAAGTAGTACCTCCATCCATTATCATAAAAAACGGGAATAGAATAATTATATAAAACATCGTTTTCATAAACATACATCCGGCTATCATATCCATCAGTTTTAAAATATTGTAACCGGATATTTCCGGAATATTTTTTTAAGAAAGGAGCATAGATAATATCGGCATAAGTTAAAAATCCATTTTGCTTGCCTTCGCCTTTTCTATCGAACCAAATAATATCAACTCTATTACGAATAGTTAATTGAGTACTTATTGCATAAATTATTTGAGTCCTTAAATTTTGCCGGGGCTTATCAGTTACAGGTGCTAGTACTTGCAAAAAGGGGTTGTAATTTTTTGATTTGTTTTCCGTCCGGTATAAAGCATAAACTTCAACAACCTTGGTAGGCTTATAGGTTACCATCATCAAATAATCAACACCAGCAGAAGGCGCATTTACCAGGTATTTAAGCCATGGAAATTTATAAAAATCAGCATAGGCATTAATACGCCAAAAATCTGATGGTTGAATACTTATACCAGCATATACTCCTTTTTCGTTGTTGGGGTAAGTGTTCTCTGTAAAAGAGTTGGTATATAAAGATTGATACTTTTCAGAAATATTTCTATACACCAAACTTATAGTTGCCTTACTATCTACACTTATCATCAGTCCGTTTATAAATGCCTTATTAAAATTGCTGGTTGTTGCGGCCTCTCCAAAAAAATGAAGGTTTTTAAAAGTATAACTGTAGTCAATACTATAATTGCCCGGGCTTTTTCCTGAAAGGGAATATATATTATATGGATCGGCTGATTTATTTATTGGCAGTTGAAAATGATATTGAACAGCATTTACGCCAACATGCCAGTTATTGCTGTTATAAGAAAGGTTGCCACCAAAAGCAAATTGTTTTTGTGCGCCTTTATCATCAGTTTCACTTTTGGTTCTATGCAGGCCTGAAGATTGTAAAGAAGAAATATAATTTTCATTATTTATTGTATCATTTATAAAATTACCATCTACTTTTTTATAAGATGCGAATAAGGTAGCCGCTATATTATTTTTTGCGATAGTTATACCAATGCCGCGGTGATAATTTATTTCTCCAGTTGAATTAAAAGGGCGCAAAATAGCAAGTTGACGTTTTACATTAATTACATCTGAACTTTTTCTAAATGCAAGGTTTTGCCACTGTGTTAATCCCTGGCCCATGTTCACAGTAAAATTTCCTATTGCCAGCAATTTTATGATTCCTATATTCCTTGCAAAAAGGTGCCCCGAGTAAAAATCAAATCCTTGCTTTTGAGTTCCTTTAAAAAATTGTTCGCCGGCATCTTTTTCTGCAACAAGTCCAAACTGTAAAAGGTTTTTATATTGATACAAGTATCGTACACTTATTCTTTGACGTGAACCAGGATAAAAATTATCCGCCATATCCTGGTTTAATTTATACCCTTTTGATTTTTCCAACACCTGGCTTGCTCCAACCAAAATAGTGCTGGTGCCTCCTTTTAGCCTATCACTAAATGTATTTACAATTTCTACATTTGTACTAACAGTAATAAATGGACGTAATCGATTGATGGTATGTATATCCCACCCTGGTATAGCCTGTAATTCGTAAATACTGATAAAACTTCCTAAAAGATTTCTGTAAGCAATAATGTTTTCAATCTGCATTGCTGAAAGTATAATCAACTCTTTTAAATCAGTTACATCTGCAGTATTAAGATTTATAGGTTCTTTTAAAAACTGCACCAATGCCTGCAAAAAAGAATCATCTTCTGTTTCATTATCATCATTGCTTTCTGTTATACTTTCTAACTGTTGCTCAATAGTACTGGAAGGTGTTGGAGCCACCTGTGATGAAACAGGAAAACAGGATAAAAGAGATAGCGTAAATAGTAAACAAAATTTATTGATACTGCGGGTATACAATAAAAAATAAATAATATTTTTAGCGGCGTTACTCATTTGAGCTAATGGCAGGTTTTCCGAAATTCATAATTAACAATAAACCAGGTGATAAGCCCAGTTGCGGATGGTAGCTACCAGTAATGTCTAACCTAAAATTACTCCAGCTTACACCAACACCTGCATACCATGTTGAAGTGGCGGCTACAATACCTGCCCTTACAAAAAACTGGCGCATAAACCTATATTGAAATCCGGCATCAATACTTACCGGAAAACCCTCTTGCTTTACTATTTCGGTACTTACAAAAAAATTATCAGACAGATCATAACCTAGTCCGATGGCATATGCAGCTGTAAGTTTTTCATCAGTTTTAGTAAAATTTCCCCCTACCGGATTATAAACATGCATGCCCATATTTAATTTATCCGTTAAGTGAACAATCGCTCCAATTTCAAAATTGATGGCAGCATCACTGGCGTAAGAAGGAACATTGTAACCATAATAATTAAATTGTACACCTACATCTACCTTTTTACCTAAACTGAGCGCATATGCCAGCCCTACTTGACTCTCTGTATAATTCTTAAAACCTGTATAGATCATATTAATGCCGAAATTTCCATTTTTTGTAGGAATAGCCACAGTGGCGCCATACAGGCTGGTGGCAGCTAATGAAAATCTTCTTTCGCCATATACACCTATGGCTACTTTTTTAATTTCGGCTAAAACTGCCTGGTTGTTTAAATAAGAAAAAGCATCCTCCTGTTGTGTACTATAAGCTCCTAATCCGAGATAAATAGCCGATAAAGGTTGTCTTAAAACCTGCGATACTCCGCCCAGTGGCAGGAAAAATAAAAAAGCCGATATGAAAATAAAATTTTTCAAAGCTCTGTTTTTTATGATTAGTAATATAATGAAAAAATATCAATTGAGGTAAAATATATCATTTGTAGTTACTTTTGCAGCATGCAAATTTTAGATGGAAAAATTGTATCTCAGGCTGTAAAAGATGCTTTAAAAATTAAAACTGAAGCTTTAAAAAATTCAGGTAAAAAAACGCCTCACCTGGCAGCTATTTTAATAGGCAATAATGGTGCAAGCGAAACTTACGTGGCAAGTAAGGTTAAAAGTTGCGAGGAAGTTGGGTTTAAAAGTTCGCTTACAAGACTGCCCGATACCATCAGTGAAACCGAATTGGTTGCTGCTATTGAGCAATTAAATACAGATGAAGATGTAGATGGTATACTTGTACAACTACCTCTTCCTAAACAAATAAGTGAAGCAAAAATTATTAACCTCATTAATCCGGATAAAGACGTAGATGGATTTCACCCCATGAATGTGGGAAAAATGGTGCAAGGCTTACCCACCTTTATTCCGGCCACACCTTATGGAATTTTATTAATGCTGCAGCATTACAATATTGAAACAAAAGGTAAGCATGCTGTAGTACTTGGCAGAAGCAATATTGTTGGCAGGCCAATGAGTATTTTGCTTAGCCGCAACACTTACCCGGGGAATTGTACAGTTACAATTTGTCATAGCCATACACATCAGTTAAAAGAAATCTGTCTACAAGCCGATATCATTGTAGCAGCTTTGGGTATTCCGGGATTTTTAAAAGCTGAAATGGTAAAAGAAAATGCTGTAGTAATTGATGTTGGCATTACAAGAGTTTCGGATGAAACAAAAAAATCGGGTTTTTCAATAAAAGGTGATGTCGATTTTATTAATGTAGCACCAAAAAGCAGTTATATAACCCCTGTTCCAGGTGGAGTAGGTTTGATGACTATTGCTGCCCTGTTAGTGAACACCTTTAATGCTTGCGAACAAAAGAGCTTGTAGTTTGAATCTATCCTACATAGTCTACATATTGCTGTATTTCAACTTTATTTATTAAATGATTCAGGCACCAGTTAAAATAAAACAAAAACTTCCTGTAATGGAGCACTTTTATACCCTACAGGGAGAAGGTAGCCACCAAGGGAGGGCAGCATATTTTATCCGGCTTGGCGGCTGCGATGTAGGCTGTGTTTGGTGCGATGTAAAAGATAGTTGGGATGCGGGTAAACATCCTTTGGTAAACGTGGAAGACTTAATAAAAATAGTTGCAAAAACACCTGTAAAATTAGTAGTAATTACCGGTGGCGAACCACTGATGCACGACTTAACTTCACTTACCAACTCTTTAAAAGAAAATGGGTTTGAAACCAACATTGAAACATCGGGGTCGCATCCGTTAAGTGGCACATGGGATTGGATTTGCTTATCTCCCAAAAAATTTAAGGCTCCTTTGCCAGGGTTAGTGCCATTTGCCAACGAATTAAAAGTGGTTATTTTCAACAAATCAGATTTTGTTTGGGCAGAAAAATATGCCGCAAAAGTATCTACCCACTGCAAATTATACCTTCAGCCAGAATGGGATAAAGCAGCTATAATTACTCCACAAATCATCGATTATATTAAAGCCAACCCCCAATGGCAACTTTCACTACAGATACACAAATACATTAATGTACCATAACTAAAAATATTTTTAAATTAATGTCCGCTACAAAGGAATTAAAAACGGCTAAACGCCTAAACGGCAATATCATTTGCCAGCCAACTTTAACAGCCATCACAATTTTTTCTTTGTAATTCGTTTTATCTTCAATCTACAATTCAATTTTTAATGAAATTAGAAAAAGGCATTTTCAAAAAATTCTCTTTCCTGGCCACAGCGTTATTTTTTATTTCCATCACGGTCAATGCACAATGGTATGATCCTCAAAAAGTAAATAAAAAAGCCTATTCGGTGTATGAAACAGCCTACCAAAATGCAGTCGATCAAAATTATACTGGCGCCATTGCAAACATCAATAAAGCTATTACTATAGATCCGAAATTTGTAGAAGCCTACTTATCTTTAGGGGGAATTTATGCCGATCTTAAGCAATATGATTCTTCAATAATTTATTTTGAAAAAGCATTAGAACTGGATTCAGTTTATTCAAAAACATATTTACTTCCTTACTCTATTTCTTTAGCAGGCGTTGGCAAATTCGATCAGGCGCTGATTGCTGTGACAGAATTTTTAAATAATCCTCAATTAAATCCGCAGAGTATAAAAGCGGGCAAATACAGAAAAGGGGTATATGAATTTGCCATTGAGTATCAAAAAAAACATCCAACAAATAATTATGTATTTGCCCGAAAAAATTTAGGCGATAGCATTAACAGCAATGCATTGGAGTATTATCCTTCTATAACCATTGATGGTAAAAAATTAATATTTACAAGACGTGAAAAAGGCGATGAAGATTTTTATGAAAGTGATTTGACAGATGGCAAATGGAGTAAGGCAAAACCATTAGGTGGCAAAGTAAATACCAATCTAAATGAAGGCGCACAAAATATATCACAGGATGGCGAATGGATTATTTTTACCGGTTGCAATTATCCTGAAGGGCAGGGCAGTTGTGATTTGTATATTTCTTTTAAAACAAAAAATGGCTGGAGCGAAGCCGAAAATCTTGGCCCGTTGGTTAATACAGATTTCTGGGAATCTTCGCCTTCTTTATCACCTGATAAACGGGACCTTTATTTTTCAAGTAATCAATCGGGTACCTACGGTGGTAAAGATATTTGGGTAACACACAGAAATATAAGTGGCAAATGGAGCCGACCCGAAAATCTTGGCCCCACCATCAATACGTCCGGTGATGAAAGCTGCTCTTTTATTTATGCCGATAACCAAACTCTTTTCTTTAACAGTAATGGTCATCCCGGTTATGGGCAAACTGATTTATTCTTTTCAAAAAAATTAGACAACAATACCTGGAGCGTGCCTGAAAACTTAGGCTATCCGATCAATACAATAGATGATGAAGGTTCTTTAATTGTAGCCGCTGATGGCAAAACTGCATATTATGCCAGCGAGGGCAATGATAGTAAAGGCGGTCTTGACTTGTATAGTTTTCAGTTAAGAGAAGATATTCAACCTCCCAGAACACTGTGGGTAAAAGGAAAAGTTTATGATGCCAAAACAAAGGGTGGTTTACCTTCTTCTGTTGAACTAACGGATATCAATAGCCGTCGGTTAATCAGCAAGGTACAAACCGATGAAGATGGAAATTATTTAACCACATTACCTGTAGGTAAAGATTATGCGTTTAATGTAAACAGGAAAGGCTATTTATTTTTTTCAGAAAACTATGATTTGAAAAATAGCAAAGATTCTATTTATACAGCCGATATCCCTTTACAACCTATTGAAGTGGGTGCCGCGGTTGTGCTAAAAAATATTTTTTTCGACACCAAAAAAACTGAACTAAAACCAGAATCTATTGTAGAACTCGACAAGGTTATAGAATTGATGAACGATAACCCGAAATTAAAAATTTTAATCAGTGGTTACACCGACAATGTGGGTAAAGCCCAGGATAACCTTGTTCTTTCAAACGGCAGGTCTTTAGCTGTAGTTAATTACCTGTTGGCCAGTAAACAAATTGCAAAGGATCGGTTACAATTTAAAGGGTTTGGGTCAGCAAAACCAATTGCAGATAATAATACCGAACAGGGAAAATCTTTAAACAGAAGAACAGGATTAAGTGTAATAAGTAATTAAATAGTACGGATTTGAAAAAAGTTTTTCTATTATTGTTGTTCTTTTGCAAATCTGCATTTTTCGCATGTCAAATGATCTGTTATATAGGATTGCTTTAACGCTGATACCCCATATTGGCGATGTACATGCAAAGGCATTAGTAAACAGCTATGGCAATGCAGAAGCAGTTTTTAAAGCAAAAAAGAAAGACCTTGAAAACATGGAAGGTATTGGCACGGTAAGAGCCAACAGTATAAAATCTTTCCATGATTTTACCAGCAGCGAAGCAGAAATAAAATTTATAGAGCAATATAAAATTGAACCTCTTTTTATTACAGATAAAAATTATCCCCAGCGTTTATTAAATTGCTATGATAGCCCTTTATTGCTTTACTACAGGGGTACAGCCGATTTGAATACATCCAGAATAGTTTCTATTGTAGGTACCCGAAATAATTGTGAGTATGGCAAAACCGTTTGCGAAAAATTGGTGGAAGACTTAACAAATGAAAATATTTTAATTGTTAGTGGACTGGCATACGGCATAGATACCATTGCACATAAGGCAGCATTAAAAAATAACCTTCCAACGGTTGGTCTTTTGGCACATGGGTTAGACAGAATTTACCCGCCACAAAACAAAACACTGGCAAAACAAATGATAGAAAATGGTGGATTATTGACCGAATTTTTAAGCCAGACAAATCCTGATAAACAGAATTTCCCCAAACGCAACCGCATTGTAGCGGGCATGTGCGATTGCCTGGTGGTTATTGAAAGTGGAAAAAAAGGAGGCTCATTAATAACAGCAGAATTAGCTAATGGGTATAATAAAGACGTATTTGCCATACCCGGTAAAACCACCGATACTAAAAGTGAAGGATGTAATTATTTGATAAAAAATAATAAAGCTTCGTTAATTTCTAACGGCGATGATTTGTTGGAAATGATGAATTGGAAGCCGGTCACTAAAGCAATACACAAAAAACAAAGAGAATTATTTATTGAGTTTACTGCTGATGAAAAAACCGTGGTAGATATTTTACAGCAACAAGATAGCCTTCAGATAGACCAGCTTTATTTTAAAACAGGCCTCAGTAGCAGTGCCATAGCAGCCGCATTATTAATGCTGGAAATGCAGGGAATAATAATAAGTTTACCGGGTAAAGTATACAAAATGAGTATATGAACACCTTGAGAAACTACGTTCGTTTTGGATGCATTGTTTTTTCTTTTATCTTTGCCCATGGCAACAATAAATAACACTTCCGCACAAACAAAATCAAAAAAATTTTTCGGTGAAGGCTTAACGTTCGATGACGTTTTACTAATGCCCGCCTACTCAGAAGTATTACCACGTGAAGTAGATATCTCTGCAAAACTCACCAAATCAATAACATTAAATGTACCCATGCTCAGCGCAGCAATGGATACTGTAACAGAAGCCCAGTTAGCTATTGCATTGGCGAGAGAAGGGGGGCTTGGTATCCTGCATAAAAATATGAGTATCGACCAGCAGGCCGACCAGGTTAAGAAAGTAAAACGCAGTGAAAATGGATTGATATTAGATCCACTTACATTAAGCCCGGATGCTACCATTGGCGAAGCTATCCGGCTGATGAGAGAAAATAAGATTGGTGGCATACCTATTGTGGACGCAGCAAAAAAATTATTGGGTATACTTACCAACCGCGACCTTCGCTTTGAAACCAACTTTAAAGAAAAAGTCAGTACTGTAATGACCAAAGAAAATTTGATAACTGCACCCGAAGGAACAGATCTTAAAAAAGCAGAACTCATTTTCAAAAAAAATAAAATTGAAAAATTACCAGTTGTTAACAAAGCAGGGAAGCTGATTGGCCTGGTAACATTTGGCGATATTTTAAAATTAAAAAGCCATCCCAATGCTGTTAAAGATTCTTTTGGCAGACTGCTGGTAGGTGCCGGTGTAGGCATTACAAAAGATACTTTAGACAGGGTTGCTGCCTTACATCGTGCAGGCGTTGATGTTATTTGTTTGGATAGTGCACATGGACATACAAAGGGAGTAATTGATGCAGTAAAACTTATTAAAAAAACATTCAAAGGCATACAGGTTATTGCGGGCAATATAGCAACTGCTGCCGGAGCCAAAGCTATGGCCAATGCAGGTGCCGATGCAGTTAAAGTGGGTATAGGCCCGGGTTCTATTTGTACCACCCGGATAGTTGCCGGTACAGGTGTGCCGCAAATAACTGCTGTGATGGAAGCTGCAGCAGCACTGAAAGGAAAAAATATAGGCATCATTAGCGATGGTGGCATACGGTATACCGGCGATATGGTAAAAGCTTTGGCTGCAGGTGCCAGTTGTGTTATGATGGGCAATGTTTTTGCAGGTACGGAAGAAAGCCCTGGTGAAACAATAATATACGAAGGCAGAAGGTTTAAGCAATATCGTGGTATGGGTTCATTGGGTGCAATGGCACAAGGCAGCAGCGACCGCTATTTTCAGGATGTAGAAGCTGACCTTAAAAAATTTGTGCCGGAAGGTATTGAAGGAAGGGTTGCATTTAAAGGACCCTTAAAAGAAATTGTATATCAATATACGGGTGGGTTAAGGGCAGGGATGGGTTATTGCGGTGCAAACAATATCAAGGCTTTGCAAAATGCCAGTTTTGTAAAAATAACCAATGCCGGAATGAGAGAAAGCCATGCACATGATATTGACATTACAAAAGAAGCACCTAACTACAGCAGGTAAAACATTTGCACGAATTGAAATAGAATCAAAAATAATATTACGGTATATTCGTTTTATACAAGAAAAAAGATTAACAAAAAGATGCATAATAAAATAATACCAGGTGCATTTGTAATTTTAAAATTCAAAAAAAAAATTGTAGAAAAAATAATTTTTTATTCTTTCTTCCTGCTGGTATTATTTAATGTACAAACTACTTTATTCGCCCAGGATTCTTCTCACATAAGGGTTTCATTACTTACCTGTTCTGCTGGCGATGAGATATATTCAGCTTTTGGTCACAGTGCATTAAGGATAACCGATAGCAGCAACGTATCTGATATTGTTTTCAACTACGGCACTTTTAACTTTGATGAGCCTGATTTTTATACAAAGTTCTTGAAGGGCAAATTATTATACTATGTGTCCACAATGTATTTTACTGATTTTAAAGAAGAATACCAGTCAACCAACAGGGCCATTACAGAGCAGGTACTAAATTTAAGTGCCGCAGAAAAAATAGCCTTGGAAAGTTTTTTGTACAATAATGTTAAAGAAGAAAACAAATATTACAGGTATGATTTTTTTTTAGACAATTGCACAACAAGGCTTAGGGACATTATCATAAAATATAAAACCAATTACCCTCCTTTAAAAGCTATAATGCCTGCAAATACAACATTTCGTCAGGCTATACATAACAACCTGGAGAAACATGGAAAACACTGGATAAGTATTGGTATTGATATTTTATTTGGCGTTCCGTCTGATGCCATTATGACTACTAAAGAAACAGAATTTTTACCTGATAATTTAATGCTGGCATTAGACAGTAGTAATCAACAGAAGCTATTGCTTATAAGTACTACTAATCTATATCCCCTTAAGTCAGATAATAACACTCAGTCATTTTTTACTCCTTTAATAGTTTTCTCTCTTTTACTTTTATTTATAATTGCATTAAGTTTAGTAAACAATAAACCGGCAATTATTTTTCTTCACGGCTTTGACGGATTACTATTTTTTTTAATGGGTGCCTTAGGCATTTTATTTGTTTTCATTTGGGCAGCTACTGGTCATTTAATGCTAAAAACTAATTTCAACTTATTATGGGCATGGCCAACACATATCATCATTTCTTTTTTTGTAAACAATAAAAGTAGTTGGGTAAAAAAATATTTTGCTGTTACGGCTACTGGATTAATAATAGTTTTATTAAGCTGGTTTTTTCTGCCGCAACAAATGAATAATGCGCTATTGCCAATTGTTTTAATATTACTTTATAGAAGTATCCGCAGATACCAGGCATTTTAATTTTTATGCAAAGCCAGCAATCTCTTAATGGGAGTTTTTAATTTTATATTTAATAAGTTTTAACAGCAACCAAATCAACATACAAAACGTTTTTAAGTATATTTATGCATTATTGTGTTTACAAATATCCAGATTGTTAATGAAAAAAGCGCTGCTTACTATACTATTATTTATCTGTTGTTTATCTAGTTTTTCACGTCATATAAAAGGTGGTTTTTTTAATTACCGGTATTTGGGCCCTGGTATAGCTGATCCAACAAAACTCAATTATAAAGTAACCCTTACCGTATACATGGATTGTGGTGCAACTGGAGGACAGATAGACCCCATGATTAATTTTACCATTTTTACTGGCAGTTCTTCATCACAATATGCAAATATCCAAGTATCAAAAACCAACGAATACAATTTATCAAAAACAGTCGACGACCCTTGCATTAGCGGCGACCAGGCAATTTGTTATTATAAAATAGTAGTGTATGAATTAAGCTCTTTGGAACTACCTGTTTCAGCAAAAGGATACACCATTAGTTATCAAAGATGTTGTCGTATTGAAAATATGGATAATATTGTTAGTTCCGGCACTATAGGTAATACATATACCATACAAATTCCAGGAACATCTTCAGTTGTACCCGATGCAAATAAAAACAGTAGCCCCGCTTTTCCGATTAACGACACCGCTGTTATTTGTCAGAATAGCTTTTTTCAATATCCTTTTTCTGCAACAGACGTTGATAAAGATGTATTAACTTATTCTTTCTGTTCTTCCTTTATCGGGGCAGACAGGGACAATCCTGGTCCGCCAACTGCGAGTGCACCACCCTATTCTACTGTTCCCTACTTTTCGTCATATAATGGTTCTACACCGATGGGTTCCAATGTTACCATTAACCCTACTACGGGTTTAATAAGTGGCATCGCCCCCCCAATATACAATACCGGTGAATATGCTGTAACAGTATGTGTTACTGAAACCAGGAATGGTGTTTTTGTTGGATCAACAAGAAAAGAATTGCATTTTAGGGTAAGAGACTGTTCACTTACAAAAGCATTTCTTAACCCAATCCCTACAAGCTGTGATGGTTATACAGTTAATTTTAAAAATGATGCTACAAACCCATCCGGTACCGACTATTTGTGGACTTTTGGAGAGCCTTCTGCTGGAGCGTTAAATACCTCTACCGCCTCAACCCCAACTCACGTATATGCAGATACCGGTAAATACTTATTAAGATTAAAAGTAACTATCGGGGGGATTTGTGCTGATTCTACAAACTCCGTTGTAAAAGTTTACCCTGGATTTTTTCCTGGTTTTATAGCCAATGCCCCTTTATGCAAAGGTTCTCCTGTACAATTTGCTGATACAACAAAAACCAATTTTGGACTACCGACTGGGTGGCAATGGAATTTTGGAGATCTCGCTGTTACAACTGATACCAGTAACATTCAAAATCCTGCATATACTTTTAAAGATTCTGGAACTTATAAAGTTCAATTAATTGTAGGAAGTACATATGGTTGTGTAGATACTGTAAATACTAAAATATTTATTAATAATAACCCTACTGTTAATTTGTTGACACATGATACACTGATATGCTATATAGATACACTGCAACTAAAAACGAATAATATTGGTAGTTTTTTATGGAGTCCCAACTATAATATAAATAATTTAACTGACCCAAATCCCTTAGTAAGTCCTGATATACCAACTACCTATTTTGTAACTTATACAAATACTTTAGGATGTTCCAATAGAGATTCAGTTTTTGTAAATGTAAAAACTTTTGTAACAATTGATGCTGGAAATGATACAACCATTTGCCGAACCGACGGATTAATAGTCAATACAACCAGTGATGCCCTGCATTACATCTGGACACCCTCCACTTACCTGAATAGTGATACGGCAAAAAGACCTTTTGCTAATCCGCTTGTTCCGGTTATTACTTATCACGTAGTAGGTAATATCGGAAAATGCCAAAGCTCATCTGACGTTACTATAACAACATTGCCTTATCCGCCAGCTTACGCAGGCAAAGACACCACGGTTTGTTTTAGGACTTCAGCCCAATTAACGGCTAGCGGAGGGCTTTTTTATCAATGGTCGCCTGCAACTTTTTTAAGTGCTGCAAATATTCCCAATCCTGTAGCCATTAACCCTACTGCCACTACCCAATATATTGTTGCAGTAAGGGATGTTACAGGTTGCCCTAAGCCTGCATTTGATACGGTTATATTAATTGTAGATCCTTATGTATTAGCCAACGCAGGCCCAAGCGATACCACGCTTGTTTTAGGTCAGCCACTATATTTAAATGGTTCTGGGGGAGCTACCTATTTTTGGCAACCTTCTACATGGCTGAGTAATCAAAATATATCAAACCCTGTTGCTAATCCGCAGGATAATATTACTTATCATTTGCTGGTAACAAGTGCAGCTGGCTGCCAAAATACCGACACTATCAATGTAAAAGTGTATAAAGTATTCCCAAGCATTTATGTACCAAAGGCTTTTTCACCCAACAACGATAATAATAACGATGTTCTTAGACCGATTTTACTGGGAATGAAAACACTCGATTATTTTAGAGTATATGACCGCTGGGGAAATTTAGTTTTTAGTACCAGTACCAAAGGAAAGGGATGGGATGGAACATTTAAAGGAAGCCCGCAAGACCTCGGTACCTTTGTATGGATGGCAAAAGGCACTACCTACACCGGTGAAGTTATTACGCTTAAAGGATATTCTGTTCTGGTTAGGTGACCAATTTAATAAAAAGCAACTCCAAAAGATTTTATTATGACTATCCTGTTTGCCTCTTTAAAATCTATTCTATTAATTTTACTAAGATGAATAAAATTGTATTAATAACAGGCGCTACTTCGGGTATTGGTGAAGCATGTGCTAAAAAATTTGCTGTAGCCGGATATAACCTTATAATTACTGGCAGACGTTTTGAAAGACTATTGGAGATAAAGGCAAATATTGAAACCAACTGCCCTGTAAACATATTACCATTGCATTTTGATGTTCAAGACAGAAAAGTTGTAGAAAATATATTTGCCAACCTGGCAACTGAATGGAAACAAATTGATATTTTAATAAATAATGCCGGGCTTGCAGCTGGCAGGGATTTTTTTGAAGATGCTGATATAGATGATTGGGAAACGATGTTAAATACCAATGTACATGGTTTGTTGTATGTCAGTAAAGCAGTAGTTCCCCTAATGATAGCACAAAAAAAAGGGCATATTATCAATATGGGTTCAATTGCTGGAAAAGAGGTGTATGAAAAAGGGAATGTTTACTGTGCAAGTAAATTTGCGGTGGATGCTATTAGCAAAGCTATGCGGATTGATTTGTTGAAACATAATATTAAGGTTACAGGTATACATCCTGGCGCCGTAGAAACTGAATTTGCGCTGGTTCGTTTTAAAGGCGATAAGGATAAAGCTGCCGCAACCTATAAAGGCTATACCGCATTAACAGCAAATGATATTGCTGATACTATTTTTTATTGCACTCAATTGCCTGAGCATGTGTGTATTAACGACTTGGTAATTACCAGCACCCAACAAGCGGGGGCTTATTATTTTCATAAAAATAATTAAATAGCAATTTTTAAAATATTATTTAGCTGTAAATAACATTTTCTGAAAAAATTCGTTTACTTAAAGGTATGTATTGTAAAAATTCAGAAAACTGCCTCTTTTAAACCGTTTTTTAGAGGTACAATCATGAAAAAATAGCATTAAGTATTTACGATACCCACCTTACCTAACCTGAAACCGATGAAAAACTTTAAATTACTATTCCTCATGGTCTTTATTCTGTGTACCGGAAAAGAGGCTATCTCACAAAATGTTATCCACCAATCAGCTTGTGCCGATCCCTTCATTTTACATCAGGCCGATAGTATAAAGCAGGAGCTCAGCAAACAAGGATTTCTAATTGTAAAAGAGGCTTCAATGGCAATGGAAAGCGAATACGAAATGCCGGTGATTGTTCCATTAACAGAAGGTAGCTGGTACCAGTTTGTTTTTATTGGTGATATTTCTTCTAAACTATATGAAGTAAGAATGTTTGATTGGGATGAAAAGCAGGTTGTTTACCAAAAGAAGTCGTGGGGCGATACAGAAGGCAATGTTATTAGCTACTCATATATCCCTAAACTTTCTGAATACCACATGATGAAACCCGTACAGGTAAATAATAAAAAGAAAAATTTATGTGGCTATGTGATGCTACTCAAAAAAGTAAAATAATAAAATATTTTGTGCTTGGTTTATTATTAAAAAATGCTCTGGTTTCCAGGGTATTTTTTTTGTGCAATACATTTAAACAAAAAAATATAATTAGTCGTCCCTCAAAAAGTCATTTTTAATTTTGGGGCAAAAAAATTCCAGTAAGCTGCTGCAATGTATTTGCAGATGAGTAACCAACATCTT
>JAYVZR010000005.1:0-2683 GCA_043783135.1 Ferruginibacter sp.
AAATCTATTTCAAAAAACTGACCAAAACCCTCCTCTTTTTGTTTTGTATATTTGCAATACAGTAAAATAATAAATGGCTACAACAAAAAAATCTACAACAGAAGATATAATCAGCAAAGAATTTATTGAAGTGTTTGGGGCAAGGGAGCACAACCTTAAAGACATTGATATAAAAATACCCAAAAACCAATTGGTGGTGTTTACGGGGGTAAGTGGCAGTGGTAAATCATCGCTGGCATTTGATACTATCTACAATGAAGGACAGCGACGCTACATGGAAAGTTTTAGTGCCTACGCCCGCCAGTTTGTTGGCGATATGGAGCGCCCTGATGTGGATAAAATTACAGGCCTTTCTCCGGTAATTTCTATTGAACAAAAAACTACCAATAAAAATCCACGAAGCTCCGTTGGTACCATTACGGAGATATATGATTTTTTACGGTTATTGTATGCAAGGGTAGGCGAGGCGTACAGTTACAACACAGGTAAAAAAATGGTAAAGTTTAGCGAAGAAGAAATTGTAACCAACATTTTTGCAAAATTTAAAAATAAAAAAATTAGCCTGCTGGCACCATTGGTACGTGGGCGCAAAGGGCATTACAGGGAACTGTTTGAAGACATCCGCAAGAAAGGATATTTAAAAGTGCGTATTGATGGCGAAGTAAAAGACCTGATGCCAAAAATGCAAATAGACAGATATAAGATACACGATATTGAAGTAGTAGTAGATAGATTGGCAGTTACAGATGATATGAAAGTAAGGCTAAGCCAGAGTGTGCAAAAGACTTTGCAAGTGGGTAAAGATCTTATGTTTTTATTGATAAATGATGATAATAAAACTGTTCAGTACAGTAAGCAATTAATGTGCGAAGAAACAGGTATAAGTTATGAGGAACCATCGCCCAATGCTTTTTCATTTAATAGTCCTTATGGTGCATGCCCTACCTGTAAAGGTTTGGGTACCGTATATACTATTGATATGGAAGAAGTGCTTCCTGATAAAACGAAAAGTGTAAAGGAAGGGGCTATTATACCATTAGGTGAAGAACGGGATGCCAGCGTGTTTCAGCAGGTAGTGGCTTTTGCAAGAAAGTATAAAATCAATTTAGATAAACCGCTGAATGATCTCCCGCAGGAACAGCTAGGCCTGCTGTTGTATGGCGACCAGCATATCAATTCAGAACTGGAACTTGACCTGAGTGATGAAACAGTTCCGTTAGAATATACGGGAAGTTATGAAGGTATTATTCCTATGCTCAAAAGATGGTTTGCTTCCCCAAATAGCGGTGAGGCATTGAGGGATTGGGTGGAAAAATTTATGCAGTTGAAAACCTGTGGCACCTGTAACGGGAGCAGATTAAAAAAGGAAAGCCTTTGGTTTAAAGTGGATGAAAAAAATATTGCAGAACTAAGCAATATGAATTTAGATAAACTGTCTGTTTGGTTCGGAAGTATAGAAAAAAGATTAAGTAATAAACAAAATGCCATTGCCAAAGATGTGTTGAAAGAAATAAGGGACCGCTTACAATTTTTATTAGATGTTGGGCTAACATATCTTACATTAGCCAGGCCTTCTAAAAGCCTTAGTGGCGGAGAGTCGCAGCGTATAAGGCTGGCTACACAAATCGGTTCTCAACTGCAGGGCATCACTTATATTTTGGATGAACCCAGTATTGGTTTACATCAACGCGATAATCAGCGTTTGATTGGGGCCTTACAAAACTTAAGGGATATAGGCAATAGTATATTGGTAGTAGAGCATGATAAAGACATTATGCTGGCTTCAGATTATTTGGTGGATATTGGCCCTAAAGCAGGTAAGTATGGTGGCGAGATTGTGGCAATGGGTACACCAGTACAAGTGCTGGAAAGCAATAGCGATACAGCACAATATCTAAGCGGCATAAAAAATATTGAAGTACCTAAAGAAAGGCGAAAAGGCAATGGAAATTTTTTAGAATTAAAAGGGTCCAAAGGAAATAATTTAAAAAATGTCAGTGTAAAATTTCCTTTGGGTAAACTGATATTAATAACTGGCGTAAGCGGCAGTGGTAAATCAACATTAATTAATGAAACCCTGTACCCCTTACTCAGTAAACATTGTTATCATTCAAAAGCCATGCCGCTTGAATATGAATCCATCAAAGGATTAGAGCATATTGATAAAGTAATTGAAATAGACCAGAGCCCAATTGGCCGTACACCAAGAAGTAACCCTGCAACCTATTGTGGATTTTTTACGGACATACGTACTTTGTTTGCAGCAGTACCCGAAGCTAAAATACGTGGCTATACAGCAGGACGTTTTTCTTTTAATGTAAAAAGTGGTCGCTGTGAAGTATGCGAAGGTGGTGGTATGAGGGTGATAGAAATGAATTTTTTACCCGATGTATACGTGCATTGCGAAAAGTGCAATGGTAAACGCTATAACAGGGAAACATTAGAGATACGCTATAAAGGAAAATCCATTAGTGACGTACTGGATATGACGGTGGATGAAGCGGTAGATTTTTTTCATGCGGTACCGTTTATTTATCGTAAAATAAAAGTACTACGTGAAGTAGGGTTGGGATATATTACCCTTGGCCAAAGTGCTGTAACGCTTAGTGGCGGTGAAGCGCAGCGTGTAAAGCTTTCAACCGAACTGGGTAAAAAAGATACCGGCAAAACTTTTTATATACTG
>JAYVZR010000006.1:0-7309 GCA_043783135.1 Ferruginibacter sp.
CGGCCGCTATTAAAAGCTCCATGGTATGTTTGAAAACCAGCACCCCAATTAATAAAAGAACCCAAAATGTTACGGTTTAGAAAATCAACACCATAGCCAAATTGTGGATTACGGGCTTTGTCATACAACGTACCGGCAATCAGCCGCGAACCACTACCAGCAACATTCTCGCTACTTACCAGCAACCTCATGTTATTAGGATTACTAATAATTAATGCCGCACTCAGGGGGAAAATATCTTTGGTAATTACTACCATATCGACTGAATCAATACTTCCGGGAATACTATCAATTAATATTCTTGCATCTTGTATAAATGCCTGATCTCTTAAATGACGCTCATCATCAGCTAATAAATAAGGCATTACTTTATCCCCTTCTTTAAAAAACAAATTTCGCTCTATTACCCTTTCAGTGGTACTTCGATGAATGCCATTTGCCATTATGATACCAAAATTGTTTCTTATTACAGTCGTATCATAAATATTACGCTCAAAGCCAAGCCGTACTATTCGAATATTGCGGATTGATTTCCCTGTGTAAATTAAAAATGGGTTTGCAATTTTAACTGGGTTAGATGAAGACGAATTGAGGAGGGAACCTTTTTCTAATTGTTGATGTTCTCCTTTTTTATCAGACAAAAGAAACGTGTCCTTTTTTTCTTTCAGTTCCTGAGCAATTAGCATCGATGAAAAAAAAGAAAAAATGAATGGCAGTAAAACATTTGGTAATCCAAGTTTTAACATCGTTTAGTTTTGAATTCAGTACTTGTAAAGGTACCGATTATTCTAAATTAATAGCGATAGATAGGCATAATTTTCGTTTTAACTACCTGCAAATTCAGTTGCAGCGATTGCATGTAATAAAGTTGTATCAAGTACAGGTATTGAGCAATCATCCTGCTTTATTAATAATGGAATTTCTGTACACCCCAAAATAACGCCTTGGGCTCCTAAACCGATATATTTATTGATAATATCCATGTACCCCTTTTTTGTAGCGGGTAATATTACACCTTTACCAAGTTCATTGTAGATACTTTGATTGATTAACTCCATTTCTATAATATCCGGAACCATTATCTTAATACCAATTTGCGATAAAAAGCCTGAATAAAAATCGGCCTGCATAGTATACTTTGTTCCAAGCAAAAGCACTTTTTCTATTTTTCTTTTTTGAATATCTTTTGCAACAGCGTCTGCAATATGTATTAGCGGAATATCAATAGCACTTTGTACTTTACCAGCTATAATATGCATTGTATTAGCGCAAAGCAATATACAATCAGCACCTGCGCCTTGCAGGTTTTTGGCAGCATTACAAATAATTGATTCAATCCCCACCCAGTTACCTTCATGAGTTAATGTTACAATTTCCTGATAGTTAACAGAATATAATAAAATTTTGGCAGAATTATTACCACCCAGCTTGCTATTGATGGTAGTATTGATGATGCGGTAATAATCGATTGTTGAATACCATGATATACCACCTATTAATCCAATTGTTTTCATTCAGTAACATATTTAATACAAACTAAATTACAGAATAACACTAATAAAAAGCATTTTTACCTAATCAACTACTTCCTATTAGTATTTTTGCTCAATATTATTTATAACAGTACTTACCAATAGTATATACATAAATAAATAATAATCAACTATATATCAATTACTAGTACTTATTGGCATTCATTTAACAATAATTTTGAAGTTTAAACATTAAATATCTTTGCAGGTAGCTAACTATGGTGTATCTTTGCGCCGCAAAACAGAAAGTATTCTTGCTTTCCGTCCCTCTAACAATTGCTTGCTAAGGAAAATCCCCTTAATAGCGTTTAACGTTATAAAGAGATATTATTTAGTAAATTAAAATTAGAGATATGAAAAATGATACAATGGGTATTGGTACCCTTATCAAAAATGATGAATTGAAAGAATTATTAAAGGAAACTATTGCTATAGATGAAAAGCAATTTAGTTTCAACCGCAGTTTTGGAGTAGTTGACATGTGGAATAGTCAAAAAAAACAACGTACTTCTCTGGAAATGAGACGGAGGTTAAATTGATAGTATAATTAATATAAAACCAAATAATTCTGTTCAATTTTATTTAAGCATGGCAACAGCCATGCTTTTTTTTTATGCCTTTACTTTATAGCAGAATGGAAGCTACTCTGTTTCTTTTCCCATTGCTGCCTGCTTCATTTTATGTGCCGTTTCGTGGCCAAGATATTTTTCGATCCATCCTTCTACAAAATAAATCAACGGTGTTAAAAGTACAGCCATCGCAAATTTATAGGTATAGTTTACAAGGCATATTGCCAATACCAATTGCCAGCTCCACCCCTTGCCTATTTTAAAAGCTATAAACAATACAATAAAGCTATCTACCAATTGAGATATTACTGTAGATCCTGTTGCCCTAAGCCACATATTTTTATCGCCTGTTATTTTTTTTATTTTATGAAATACTGTTACATCAACAATCTGGCTAACTAAAAATGCGACCAGGCTTCCAAGGATAATCCACATACCCTGTCCAAAAATTCCGTTAAAGGCTTTATTCATATCCGGAATACCATCCTGTATACCTGAGCTATACCAGAAATCTGCCGGTGGCACACTCATGGCAAAATAAAACATTACAAAGGCATAAGTAATTAATACAACTGCTGTATACGAAATTCGCCTTACAGCTTTAGGCCCGTAATATTCATTTACTATATCTGTCATAACAAATTCAAGCGGCCATAATAATACACCACAGGTAAGGTTAAACGATAATGCTTTTTGGCCAAACAGCGTAAAACTGGAAGGTGTAAGCCCAAACAATTTTTCCAAAGAAAAAATTTTGCCCCCAATACATTCTGCTATCAATGCATTGGCAACAAAAAATGCTGTAAAAATTACAAACAATTTGGTGGGCTTGTCTTTTAGTATATTTTGTATCATTTAAAAATTGCTAAATAAAAAATAATATAACTGTAAAACCAGCAATAGAAAGTTAGTCCATATTAACCATTTGGCAACAGGTTGTTTTGCTTTTGCTACAAAAAAAACCAATACTATTAAATTAAAAACCAGGTTAATAAAAATAGCTCCATATCCCAGCACTACTAACGTACTTTCAAGAGGCTGTATCTGTATTGCCCCATTAAAGTTGCCATCTTTTTTATGTGCGTTTTCATATAAACGCAATATCACTGCTATTATAAAACAACTGTTGCATATAAAAACTATTCTTGAAAAAAATTTCATTCCTGCTTTTATTTACTGTTAAATATTATCCACGTTTACCTGCCAACATGGGTACAAAAGAAAAATTCAAAAAAGCCTCCTCGCATGTAGTTCCATCTTCTTTTTTGGTGATACGCAACATTCGCTGGTGCGCTCCTTCGTTTACCGGAATTATCATTTTACCGCCCGGCTTTAACTGTTCAATCAATTTCGGTGGCACTAAAGGTGCTGCCGCGGTAATAATTACTTTATCAAATGGAGCAAAGGTTGGCAAGCCTTCAAACCCGTCACCAAAAAAAAATTTAAGGTTAGGGTATTTCGTCTTAAAAATATAATTTTTAGTCTTGTCAAATAATACCTTTTGCCTTTCAATAGTAAAAACTTTTGCGCCCATTTCAGCAAGTACAGTTGCCTGGTAAATACTTCCAGTTCCAATTTCCAGGATTTTATCAAAGGGCTTTACCTGCAATAGTTGTGTTTGATAAGCCACAGTATAAGGTTGTGAAATTGTTTGTGCCTCACTAATAGGAAAGGCCCTGTCTTCATAGGCAATTTCATCAAAAGCGCTATCCAAAAAAAAATGGCGGGGAATATTGTTCATCGCAGCCAATACATCTTGATCAGTGATCCCTTTATCACGTAAGGTATCCATTAATTTTTTGCGTAGCCCTTTGTGGCGGTATGTATCTTCGTATTTTCTCATAACAATATTGCAAGATAAAAAAATGTCAGGTGCTATTGCCTGACATTTATTAAAAGAAAAAATATTAATCAATAAGTAAAAAACCTAACTAATGGGCAATCCTTTTTTATTTAAATCTACAGTATATTTTTTTAATAAATCCTGAAAGCGGGATTGTTTAATATATTTATTCATTATCGTAGGTAAATCATCTATTTCTTTTTTAATATACAAGCCTAAACCCATTGCTTTTTCGATATTTTCATAAAAGCCTTCGTCATCCCCCATATCTGATAAAATTTCAGCTTTAGTAGACCAATTATCGGGTGAGTTGTTTTCAATTAAAAGGCTATTTTCATTATCACTTAGTGCCATATTATAGTCTTTCATTTCCCTATACACGAAAGCCCTGTTGTTATATGCCTCTCCATAATCGTGCTTTAATTCTATAGCTTTGCTATAATTAATAATAGCTTCCATATATTTCTTTAGCTTGTCGTTTACAATTCCCCGATTATTATATGCAATAGCATAGTCAGGCTTTAATTCTATTGCTTTGCTATAATCAGTAAGGGCTTCTTCATATTTCTTTAGCTTATCATTTACAATTCCACGATTGTTATAAAAATTTGCAAATTCGGGTTTTAATTCTATTGCTTTGCTATAATCAACAAGAGCTTCTTCATTTTTGTCTAATTGATCTTTTACAAGCCCTCTATTATTATAAGCATCCGCATGGTCGGGTCTTAATTCTATTGCTTTACTATAATCAACAAGAGCTTCTTCATATTTTTTTAGACTGTTATTTACAATCCCCCGATTGTTATAAGCATCCGCATAGTCGGGCTTTAATTCTATTGCTTTACTATAATCAACAAGAGCTTCCTCATTTTTCTTTAGTTTATCATTTGTAATTCCACGATTGTAGTAAGCTACCGCATAGTCTTGTTTTAATTCTATTGCTTTGCTATAATCAAGAATTGATTCTTCGTATTTTTTTAAATCATATTTTATCACCCCTCTATTATTATAAGCATCTGCATAGTCAGGCTTTAATTCTATTGCTTTAGTATAATCAACAATAGCTTGTTCATATTGCTTTAAATCATATTCCGTCACTCCTCTATTGTTATACGCATCTGCATAGTCGGGCTTTAATTCTATTGCTTTAGTATAATCAGCAAGCGCTTCCTCATTTTTGTCCAGTCCGTTTTTTACTAATCCTCTATTGTTATAAGCCTCTGCAAAGTTGGGTTTTAATTCTATTGCTTTATCGAAAAAACCCAGGGCTTCTTCCTTCTTTCCTAAAGTGAGTTTTACTCCTCCAATGGCAGAATAAGCATCTGCTGCATTATTTTCCAATTCTATTACCTTAGTATAATCAATGATTGCTTCTTCAAGTTTTATTATTGCTTCATAGGATAATCCTCTATTAAAATAAGCATCCGTGTAATCCTGTTTTAAATTTATAGCATTTGTGTATTCTACTATTGAATTTGTATAATCTTTTTTATAAAATATGTCCAATCCTTTTCTAAAGTGGTCATTAGCCTGTCTTTCTTTTGACAGCTCTTCTTCAGTACTTATTACTTCCCAGGAAGGTATATTTTTTTTAAGTACAGTTAAAAAATTATTATAATTGTAAGTAATAAAATTGCTGCTTGCAGCGCTTTCATATAAGGCAGGTATAT
Organism: Ferruginibacter sp.; assembly: GCA_043783135.1. GTDB lineage: Bacteria > Bacteroidota > Bacteroidia > Chitinophagales > Chitinophagaceae > Ferruginibacter. The sequence goes on from JAYVZR010000006.1 coordinate 5,615, forward strand.
TTTCACCATAGGCATGTATGGCATAATATTGTATAAAACTGCGGTCGAAGTAAGGAGACAAGCTGCATGCATCCAGTTTGTATTTTTCTTTAAAAAGTATTTCAAATTTCCCTTTGTAATTATCTATCCATTTTTGTAAATAAGGATTTGCAGAGTTTTCAATACGGGAAGGTAATGGGTATATATCCAGCCTGCGGTAGTCATTTGAATCAAAACGGTAATCGATGGCCTGCCCTGCTACATCCACCACGCCATTTATATTTTGATTATTTAATGCAAATACCAAAACCAATTTTTGAGGCATAAGCATAGTACAAATGCCACTGGTATCTGCAAGGCCTGTACGGGCATCTACAAAAATATAATCATAATCCTTTTCTAAACAATAAGCAAATGTGCGGAAAAAAGCAGGTGCTTTTTTATAAATATCAAGCCAGTTTATAGCCCCTAATTTTTTTGAGTAATCACTATCAAACTTACCGGCCTTTATCAAATCCACGGATACTGCCGTATCAAAACCTGAATTGTTGTTGCTGATAGTATTTGGGCCATTATCATTAAAACCGGTTGTATTTGCAGCGATGGGATTTACATTTTTTGAAATGTATTTTTCTACCTGCCCTGCCATAAAGCGGCAATAACCTTCTTCATTGTTATTTTCTTCTATATCTATCCAGTCATTGATATCTGAAATCAAATCCACAAAACCCCGGGTTTCTTCATTAGTCTGAAAAAACTGGTGCAATCCAGGAGCTTCCAGATCGCAGTCAATTAGTAACACTTTTTTTTGCTCTTTTGCAGCAAGGCAGGCTATATTTACCAGGGCCATACTTCGCCCCACACCACCTTTATATGAATAATAGGTTATTGTTTGCCCATTCCTATTTGCAGAATTTTTTGTATTATATTCCATTTTTTTTCAACACTGGCTCTTGTTGCGCTTCTTTTTGTTTACTAAGATTTTTTTGTTCTAATATCCATGCATTTACTTCAGCATCTGTTGGTTTAGGAATCTTTTTGAAGAGCTGTTGAAAATTACCCGCAATATTATACTTGTCTAAAATTTTATAACATTCAGTTAAAGTATCGCAAAGTTGCTGCTTCAAATTTATCAGTTCCTGTGATACATCATTTTTAATAATTAAATATTCGAATGGCTGCAATGCAAGGGCTTTTTTATTTGATAAACCTTTAGGCAGGTTATCAGGCTTGCCCCTGTATATAAAAGGAATTATATAAAAGAACTTTTCACGTTCCTCTTCTGGCAGCTTTTTTCGAATTATTTCTTCTACTTTCAGCGCATGCATTAACTCCCTGGCACACCAGTTATTTTCAATATGCAGATAGTTATAATGAAGGATTGGAATAAAAAAATAGGAGCCATTAACCCCTATGTAGATTTTATCATTCCATTCTTCACCATACTTGATGCTGTTTTCATCAAAAAATGAGTTGTTTTTATTAGTTGCAGTTAATGCCTCAGACTGGATAATATTTCTGAGATTGGTATAAAAAATTTTTTCATTTTCATTATGCCTGTAACTGATAAAACAGGAATAGTCAAAAGCCATAGCCTAAGGTATTTGTTCTTTAAATATACATATTTTTAAAAATATGTCAAACTCTTTTGCTATCAATTTTTAAAAACTACTTCAACCCCATTTCCTTCGCAATCCTGGTAACCTTATCATCTAA
>JAYVZR010000007.1:0-2676 GCA_043783135.1 Ferruginibacter sp.
AAAGGGCTAATAGAAAATGGAGTGGCTTTGCCGGTGGAAAAAATGGCATCGGCTTCTGAAAAAGAAATGGTAAAGCTTCAGGCAAACCAGAAGAAAATATTTGATGGGAGGTCAGCAGAAAGATTTATTAAACTTTTTAATGAGTTGGTAATACAGTCAAATTTTTCGTTCATCAATGCACAGGAAGAACATTTGGATATTACTTACCAGTGGGCGGCCAGCCCTGTGGTAAGGGCTTATTCATTTAACCAAAACCCTATTGTGTTCGAAGAGCATCAACATTGGTTCCTGAATAAAATTATACAACCCGGTTGTATATACCTGCTTGCTGTTTGGAAAAATGACATTGTTGGTTCTTTACGTTTTGATATCACGGATAACAATGCACTCATCAGTTACCTGGTATCGCCACCATATCAAGGCAAGGGCATGGGCAGGGTTTTACTGGCAAAAGGATTAGATTATTTAGCACAACATAATACAAGTGTAACTACTGCAACGGGCTATGTAATGCCACAAAATACTGCCTCTGTAAAAGTCTTTGAGAGATTAGGCTTTAGCAGTACGGTAGAAAATAACCAGTTGATTTTTTTAAAAAATATTTACAGGTAATGAACAGCATTTTTATAGACAATTTTGAAATATCACACACCGGTAAGGTATTTATTATTGCAGAGTTGTCAGCCAATCACAATGGTTCACTCGAAACAGCCTTGGCGCATGTAAAAGCAGCCAAACAAACCGGGGCCGATGCCATAAAGCTGCAAACCTACACCGCCGATACAATAACAATTGATTCCAGAACAGAAGACTTTCGTTTAAAGCAGGGAACCATTTGGGATGGAAAATATTTGTATGATCTGTACAAAGAAGCCTACACACCCTGGGAATGGCACCGGCAAATATTTGATGCCGCCAAAGCAGAAGGACTGATATGTTTTTCTTCGCCATTTGATTTTACTGCAGTGGATTTGTTGGAAGAATTAAAGGCACCGGCATATAAAATTGCATCTTTTGAAATTACTGATATTCCTTTGATAGCATACACTGCTTCCAAAGGCAAGCCCATCATCATCTCTACCGGCATTGCAGAAGAAGAAGACATACAATTAGCAGTGGACACCTGTAAAAAAGCAGGCAACCATCAAATCATTTTATTAAAATGCACCTCCAGTTACCCTGCACCCATCAATGAAGCCAACATGGTTATGATTTCCGATCTTTCAAAAAAGTTTGGTGTCATTTCTGGCCTTAGCGATCACACAATGGGTATCACTGTACCGGTTGTTGCTACTGCACTCGGGGCTAAAGTCATTGAAAAACATTTTATAATAGATCGTTCCATTGGCGGGCCAGATGCCTCTTTCAGTTTGGATTTAGGTGAGTTTACTGCTATGGTGAAAGCAGTGAGAGAAGCGGAAAGAGCAATAGGAACAATCGATTATTCATTAACAGAAAAACAAAAAAGCGGACGGGAATTTTCCCGGTCATTATACATAACAAATAATATAAAGGCAGGCGAAACGGTTACTCATGAAAATGTCCGTTCCATCAGGCCAGGTTATGGTTTGCACCCTAAATTTTATGCCGGGATATTGGGCAAAAAAGTAAACCGTAATCTTGAAAAAGGGACAGCTTTTAAATTAGAATTTGTTGATTGATACTATAATTTTTAGAAAATGAAGATAGCAATTTTTATAAGTGAAATAATGTGGACTACCCACTTGGGTACAGGCCTGGAGATTATTCAAAAGCATTTAGATGCAGGTGACGAAGCAGTTAGTTTTGTTTGTAATTCATTTTTAGGTAATTGTGATCAGAATTTAGAAGGTTCAAAAGAGATATGCGACCTCTGTATTAATAAAAGAAAAAAAGGCTTTTCTCTTTTATCAAAAAACATAAGAAATATTGAAATTAATTTTGTTGATAAAAATTATAATTATTTAAAAAAGGAGATGGCACTGCCTGCGTTAATGAAAATTAAACATAAGGGTTTTGATGCAGGCATTGCTGCAGCATCTTCATTAATTTCCCGAAAAAGGGACGCCTATCTTTCCGTATCAGAAAACTTTGAGTTGTTTAATAAGTTAATAAATAAATCATCCGGACTGTACGATTTTTTTATTGATAAACTACAGCAAGAAAAGCCGGAAACGGTGTATGTTTTTAACGGAAGGTTAGTTTATGACAGGGCTTTATTGAGGGCCTGCGAATATTTGAAAATCAAGTATGTAATATTTGATGGCGCTGCTGATTTTGATAAATATACACTCATTGAAAATGCCATGATACATGATATCGTTGATTTTCAAAAAAGAGCCAACAACCTTTGGGAGAAATCAAAAAGAAGTGAAATGGATAAAGAAAAAATGGGCGAAAAATTTTATCTTGAAAGACGGTATGGCGCAAGTAAAAGCAGGCATTTTTTTGTGGAAGGGCAACAGGATAACCTGCTTCCTGAGCAATGGGACGATTCATTAAATAATATCGTTTGTTTCCTGTCATCTGAAGATGAGTTTGCGGCAATAGGCGATCAATGGGTAATGGATGTTTACAAAAATCAATTGGACGGCCTCACTAAAATTTCTGATAGCCTTAAAGAAATGCCCGGTTCTACAAGGCTATACGTCAGGGTGCATCCCAATACGCTCAACACCAATCCCGGTTTTTTAAAAG
>JAYVZR010000008.1:0-7299 GCA_043783135.1 Ferruginibacter sp.
CCATACTGAGATCAGTTATTGATACCACTATCAAAAACGGAAATAACGTGTTGAACGCATTACATCTTATTGCTACTTTTGGAACTGAATAGTTACAAATTGGGTAACTCCAATTTGCAATTAATTTCCAAAACCATGCCAATTTATATTAAAAGTTAATATATTTTGAGAAATAATTTTTCTGCTTTTAATTATATAATTTAAAAATTACAATCAATTTAAAAATGAATATCCGTACAATTGGCTTATTAGTTGCCTCAAATATTTTTATGACGTTTGCCTGGTATGGCCTTTTAAAGGAAAAAGGATTAACCTTATGGAAAGCGATACTCATCAGTTGGTGTATTGCATTCTTTGAATATCTTTTGATGGTGCCCGCCAATAGGATAGGTTATCTAAATGGTATGAGTGGCTTTCAATTAAAAATTACACAGGAGGTTATTACCCTGGTAGTATTTGCAGTGTTTGCTGTATTGTATCTTAAGGAACCTTTGCAATGGAAATACCTTGTAAGTTTTATTTTTTTGATTGGCGCAGTTTATTTTATGTTTAAAAAATAAATTTTACATAAACTGGTTTTATTTTTATATGCATCTTTGGCTTTAAGGGCGGCAGCTTATCTTTGTTTTATAACTATTAAATATAATGGCCTCCAATCGTTCTGCAGCAATCAGTTTTATTTTCATTACTTTATTGATAGATGTTACAGGGATTGGCCTTATAATTCCTGTAGTGCCGGGTTTAATAGAACAATTGATACACGGTACTATCAGTGATGCATCCCGTTATAGCGGCTGGCTTGCTTTTGCGTATGCAATCATGCAATTTTTATTTGCTCCTTTATTGGGTAACTTAAGTGATAAGTATGGCAGAAGGCCAGTATTGTTATTATCCTTATTAGGACTGGGAATAGATTATATTTTTCTTGCCCTTGCTCCTTCCATCGGCTGGTTATTTGTTGGCAGAATTATCGCTGGTTTTGCCGGTGCAAGTTTTACTACAGCTACAGCTTATATTGCCGACATCAGTACTCCTCAAAACCGGGCACAAAATTTTGGAATGGTGGGCGCAGCATTTGGTTTAGGTTTTATATTGGGTCCTGTTATTGGCGGTTTGCTTGGAGAATATGGAGTCAGGGTTCCTTTCATTGTGGCGGCCTGCCTAAGCCTGGTTAATTGCATTTATGGATACTTTGTTTTACCTGAATCGTTGGCAATTGAAAACAGGAGGGCATTTAACTGGAAAAGAGCTAACCCGGTAAGCAGTTTAAAAAATTTACAAAAATATCCGGGCGTAGGTGGCCTCATCCTTTCTTTTTTTCTAATTTATTTAGCTGCCAATGCCGTACAAAGTACCTGGTCATTTTTTGGCATAAAACAATTTAACTGGACACCCAGGATAATTGGTATTTCACTGGGCCTGGTAGGTTTATTGGTAGGTGCCGTTCAGGGTGGCTTGATACGCATTGTTAATCCCTGGTTAGGAAATAAAAAAAGTGTTTACCTGGGGCTTGCCTTGTATGCAGTTGGATTGTTTTTATTTTCCATCGCCACGCAAAGCTGGATGATGTTTTTATTCCTGGTACCGTATTGCCTTGGTGGAATCTGCGGGCCAGCATTACAGTCTATTATTTCGGGCCAGGTGCCTGCAAACGAACAGGGCGAATTGCAGGGCGGGCTTACAAGTGTAATGAGTGTTACCAATATTATCGGCCCGATTTTAATGACCGGTTTATTTTCTTACTTCACCAAACCAACCGCCCGGGTTCATTTTGCAGGTGCAGCATTTTTTTTAGGAGGTATATTTATGTGCATCAGTTTATTTTTTGCTTACAAAACACTGCGCCATAACAAAACCATTTCATAATAAATTGTTTACTAAATGATCAAGGGAATAGACGATTTTAAAAACGTATTCTTTATAGGTATTGCTGGTACTGGTATGAGCGCTATTGCACAATACCTGGCGGGTATTGAAAAAAATGTAAGTGGCAGTGACAGGTATTTTAAAGAAGGCGGGCAGAATGACACAAAAGAAAAATTAATTGCAGAAGGAATAAATTGTTTTATACAAAATGGAGAAGGCATATCTACTGCTACAGATTTGGTGGTGGTATCAACTGCTATTGAAGATACCGTTGCAGAAGTACAAAAAGCCAAACAATTAAATATTCCCATTTTAAAACGTAGTGAAGTATTGGCACTAATTGCGAAAAGCAAAAAGACAATTGCCATTGGCGGCACTTCCGGAAAAAGCACTACCAGTGCAATGTTGTTTGACATACTTACTGTTGCTGGGCTCGGCCCTGGCATTATTAGTGGTGCAGGTTTAATAAGCATAATTAAAGAAGGTAAAATTGGTAATGCCAAAGTAGGCAAAAGCGATTGGTTGGTAATTGAAGCAGATGAAAGCGACGGTTCGATTGTACAATACCATCCTGAAGTGGGCCTGTTATTAAATATTGATAAAGATCACCAGGAGATTGATGAGTTGATGGAGATATTTGGCATTTTTAAAAAAAATACGCAACAATTATTTGTAGTAAATCAATCAAATGCATTGGCAAAAAAATTGTCTGTTAATGCCGCCAGTGATTTTACAACTGATAATAATACAACTGCTGGATATAAAGCAACAGGTTTTAGTCAAAATGGGTTGACCATTTCCTTTGATATTAACGGCACTCAATTTAGTTTAAACACTGTAGGCAAATTGAATATGGAAAATGCATTGGCCGCAACCGCTGTTGCCAACCTATTGGGTGTTGATTTAAAAACCTGTGCAGCTGCATTAAAAAATTATAAAGGTATTTACAGGCGCCACCAGGTTTTAGGACAAAAAAATGGCATTTGGCTAATTGATGATTATGCACATAACCCGGTGAAATGTGCCAAAAGTATTGAAGCCTGTCAGCCCATTGCTAAAAAAGTAATTGCCTGGTTTCAACCACACGGTTATGGGCCAACAAGATTTTTACGCAATGATTTTGTAAAAGAAATGGCTGCAGTATTAAGGCCACAGGATGAAATATGGATGAGCGAAATTTTTTACGCCGGTGGTACAGCCGTAAAAGATATATCTGCTGGTGATTTGATAAATGATATAAAGGCATTGGGAAAAAATGCTTTTTTTGCAGAAGATAGAAATAATTTTTTAACAGCCGTTCGGCGCAATCTTACAGATGATTGTGTGGTATTATTAATGGGAGCGAGGGATCCAGGGCTCGAAAAATTTGGAAAGGAAATTTGGGAAAAATTATAAACGTTCAACTTTTACTCATACAGTTTTACCAACTATGTCATCAGTTGCCATCATAATAAATATTGCACAACTCGTGAATGTTCGGGAGCAGCCACAGCTGCTTAAAGGAGCAGCATTAGCTGAATTGCCGGTAATAGAAAATGCTTTTGTATTAATTGAGGATGGCCTTATTGCTGATTACGGTGCCATGTATGAGCTGGAATTGAAAGTACCTCAATTACCGAAACATATTATCGATGCACAGGGGCAATTTGTGTTGCCAGCCTGGTGTGATAGCCATACCCATCTTGTGTTTGCAGCAAGCAGGGAAACCGAGTTTATTGATAAAATAAAAGGATTGAGCTATGCAGAAATTGCAGCAAAAGGCGGTGGTATTTTAAGTTCAGCGCAAAAATTAAATGATGCCTCTGAAGATGAATTATTTGAACAAGCATGGAAACGGCTGCAGGAAGTAAGTAAACTTGGTACCGGTGCTATTGAAATAAAAAGCGGTTACGGGTTAACGGTAAAAGGAGAATTAAAGATGCTGAGGGTTATAAAAAAATTGAAAGAAAAATCTGCCTTAGCCATTAAATCAACTTTTTTAGGAGCACATACTTATCCTGGACCATTCAAAGAAAATCACCAGGGATATATTGACAGCATCATCAACGAAATGTTACCGGTTATTGCCGCGGAAAATTTAGCAGATTATATTGATGTGTTTTGCGAAACTGGTTTTTTTTCACCAGAAGAAATGGGACAAATTTGTAAAGCAGGTTTGCAATATGGTTTAAAACCAAAACTGCATGTCAACCAATTGAACAGTATTGGAGCCATTGAAATGGGTTTAAAGTTAAATGCAGTTTCACTTGATCACCTGGAAACTTTAAATGAGCAGGAGATTAATTTACTCTGTAATCAACAATCAATGTTATCCGGAAAAGACCATAAAGAAACGATTTGCACGCTGCTACCTACAGCGGCTTTTTTCTTGCGAATGGGTTTTCAACCGGCCCGTACATTAATTGATGCAGGTTGTGCCATAGCGCTGGCAAGCGATTATAATCCAGGCTCATCGCCCAGCGGTAATATGAACCTTGTAATAGCAATGAGTTGTATTCAAATGAAAATGTTACCCGAAGAAGCCATCAATGCGGCGACTATTAATGGGGCTTTTGCAATGGGCGTGGATAACGAACTCGGCAGTATCACCATTGGCAAAAAAGCCAACCTTATTTTTACGAAACCAATTCCGTCCGTTGCCTATTTGCCTTATGCCTTTGGTACAAATTGTATCGACAGTGTTATGATAAACGGAGAGTTTGTGTGAATATAGCCGGTAAGGCGGTAAGACGTTATGCTTGCCTGAACAGTAATTTTGGTAGATTAAAAGATTAATAAGATTTGAAATAGCCGGTAAGTCAGTAAGACGAAAAGAAAAAAATGTCTAAACGACTTAACGCTTTAACGGCAAAAAAATATAACATGCAACAACTCATTGAATGTGTTCCCAATTTCAGCGAAGGAATCAACCTAAGTATTATTAACCAGATAACAGCCGAAATTGAAACGGTAGAAGGGGTACGTTTATTAAATGTTGATCCGGGTAAAACTACCAACCGCACGGTAGTAACCATGGTAGGCGAACCGGCAGCGGTTATAGAAGCCGCTTTCAGGGCTATAAAAAAAGCTGGAGAACTCATAGATATGAGCCAGCACAAAGGTGAGCATCCCCGCATGGGCGCAACCGATGTATGCCCTTTAATTCCCGTAGCAAATATCAGTATGGAAGAAACGGTGCAATATGCACAGCAACTGGCAAAAAGGGTAGGCGAAGAGTTGCAGTTACCGGTGTATTTGTACGAAGCGGCGCAATCAAAAAAAGAACGCAGCAATTTGTCGGTTATACGTGCCGGTGAGTACGAGGCTTTTGCAAAAAAAATTGTACAGCCCGAATGGAAACCCGATTATGGCCCTGCCATTTTTGATCCCAAACGCGGCGCCACCGTTATTGGTGCAAGAGATTTTTTAGTGGCCTATAATGTAAACCTAAACACTACGAGTACACGCCGAGCCAATGCCATTGCATTTGACATAAGGGAGGCCGGCCGAAATGTAGAAGAGAACGGGGTAAAAATAAATAAACCCGGCAGTTTAAAATCGGTGAAAGCCATTGGCTGGTTTATAGAAGAGTATGGCGTGGCACAGATCTCAATCAATTTAACCAACATCAATATTACGCCCGTACACATTGCTTTTGATCAGGTGTGTAAAAAAGCTGATGCACGGGGCATCAGGGTAACAGGCAGCGAACTGGTAGGTTTGATTCCGTTAAAAGCTATGCTGGATGCAGGTAAATATTTCCTGTTAAAGCAACAACGCTCTACCGGCGTATCCGAAAAAGAATTAATTAAGATTGCTATAAAATCGATGGGGTTGGATGAACTAGGCACTTTTAAACCCGAGGAAAGAATTATAGAATATATGCTGGCAGATAAAGCGGATAGTAAGTTGGTTAGTTATACGCTTGCAGATTTTGCAGATGAAACAGCCAGTGAAAGCCCTGCACCCGGCGGTGGTTCCATTGCTGCATATATTGGCGCTCTTGGCATTTCACTGGCAACTATGGTAGCCAATTTATCATCACACAAAAAAGGATGGGATGACCGTTGGCAGGAATTTAGCAACTGGGCCGAAAAAGGACAACAGTACAAAAATGAGCTGTTGCAACTGGTAGATGCTGATACAAAAGCATTCAGCCACATTATGGATGCATTTGCTTTACCAAAAACAACAGATGAAGAAAAAGCTGTCCGCACAGAAGCAATTCAAGCGGCTACCAGATATGCTATTGAAATTCCATTTAAAATTATGCAAACCTCTTATGTAAGTCTGCAGGTAATAAAGGCAATGGCCGAAACTGGTAATCCCAATTCTGTTTCTGATGCAGGCGTTGGTGCCCTTTGCGCCCGAAGTGCAGTAATTGGCGCCTTTATGAATGTACGCATCAACGCTGCTGGTTACAATGATAAAGATTTTGTAATGGATATTATCACCAGGGGAAATATAATTGAAAAAGAAACAATTGCATTGGAAGCAGAAATATTGAAACTGGTGAATGAAAAAATAGGAGTGTAAAAATTATTTCCCTTTAATTTAATATGCAACTCAAAAAACTGCACTTTATTTAACTTTTTATAAGTTATTCCTTTGTAACAAAGAAACAATTTACGGATTTGCATGCCGTAGGTACGCCACAAATATTCTCATCAGGTTTATAGCTACAATCTTATCCTTAAATCGTTTGATCACTTTCAGTAAGCTGCTTATTTTTTGTGACGGACAGTTACCGCACTACAAAATAATACTCATCAATTTTAAGGAGTTGCTAAAAGGTATGCAGTACAACAGGGCAACAATGCGGCTATAAAAAACATTTGCCTGGAACAATTTTTTACCTATTAACATTTCATTGGTAAACGAATTTTATTGAATGTTATCTCATACGCATTGATAACAATTAAAATTTGTAATTATGAAAAAGACATGTACCTTTTTAGCCGTAGTATTTTTAATAAGTTTTGCGGCATTTGCACAAAATAATGGAAATCATCGGGCTAATAACAACAATGGCAATAACGATACTTATGATATTCGCATGGATGATGACAGGGGCGATAATTACCATGATAATGGAAAATATTATTATAGTGAACGGGAAAAAGACTGGCAGATTGAACAAATTAACCGGGAATACAATAGTAAAATTCAGTCCGTAAGAAATAGATTTTTTATGAGCAGGTATCAAAAAGAACGGATAATAACGTCACTGCTATTTCAACGTGACAATGAAATACGTTCCGTAAAGGCAAAGTACAACCACGGAAAATATAAACATGATCAAAGAGATAATCGGTATAAGGATCATGACAAAAGAGACTGGGACTAAACCCCTTCAAGAAAATGAGCCTCCGCATCACGGGGGCTTTTTTATTATATTTGCCCTTTTACCAAACTAAAATAATAGAATGTACAAAGCGGTTTTTATAGATATGG
>JAYVZR010000009.1:0-2669 GCA_043783135.1 Ferruginibacter sp.
TTAAACCTTCAACACCATTATTGAAGATATTTTCATTTGCCATACAAAAATATAGAGAAAATTTGATATAATACCAAATAAATTAGTATTTACTAAAAACATGAGCAGTAAGATTTAATAAAAAAGATTCCCAAGATTAGGAGATTTACAGATAATAAAACTAAAATAAAATCTTATCATACTGGTATAAATTATCTTATTTATTTCATCATTTTTAGTACTTATGATTTTGCCATATTTCCATATTTCTTCTAGTATTTCCATTTTGTCCAAATCTTGAACTCGTCTAAACTCATAATATTTAGGTTGTTTAACTGATAAAGTACGAAATCTTTTTAAGTACTAACTAATTTAGTATTACCTTTAAAATCCAATACCAATATTAGTTTTCAAATTTTTAAAAAGTAGGGATTTAGGAATAACCAACTTTATGTATGCAATAGTTGATATAGAAACAACAGGAGGTTATGCGTCAGCAAATGGCATCACCGAAATTGCAGTATATGTTCATGATGGCGAAAGGGTGGTAAAGCATTTTGAAACCCTTATTAACCCGCAACAAAAAATACCTCCTTACATAACAGCACTTACCGGCATTGATAATTTTATGGTAGCCGATGCGCCATTGTTTGAAGATATTGCAGCGAACTTATATGAATTATTAAACGATGTGGTATTTATTGCGCACAATGTAAACTTCGATTATTCATTTATAAAGCATCATCTAAAAGCAGCAGGTTTTGAACTGACTGCAAAAAAATTATGTACTGTCAGGTTAAGCAGAAAAACTTTCCCGGGTTTGGCTTCTTACAGCCTGGGTAACCTTTGCTGGTCACTTGGTTTGCGTATTGATAACAGGCACCGTGCCGGTGGTGATGCAAAAGCCACAGTAAAATTATTTGAACATTGCCTTGCTAGTGGAGGCGATCTACACGTACAGCAAATGCTAAAAAAATTATCTGCAGAACAATGGCTGCCACTGCATTTAACCAAGGCAGATATTGTAAAGCTGCCTGCTGGTACCGGTGTATATTATTTTCATGATGCAAAAGATAAAATTGTTTATGTTGGCAAAGCGATCAACATAAAAAAAAGAGTCAGCAGCCATTTTACGCATAATGATGCAGATAGAAAGCGCCAGAATTTTTTGCGTACTATTTGTAAAATAACTTATAAAGAATGTGCAACAGAGCTGGAAGCAATCGTGCTGGAAAGCGCAGAAATTAAAAGTTTATGGCCAAAATATAATTACAGTCAAAAACAACCGGCGCAAAAGTTTGCCTTGTACCAGTTTGAAGATAACCGCGGCTACCTGCGACTGGCTATAGATAAAAAGAAAAAAAATATTTCTTCGCTATACTGTTTTAATTTATTGCATGAGGGATTGGTAATGTTAAAAAAAATGGTAGAAGAATTTGAACTGGATGAAAAATTATGTTTTATTGATAAAACTCCTATCAACGAGAGAGATATTTCTTTTTTAGATCCGCCCATAGTGTACAATGGCAAAATAAAAAAAGCCATCGAAGCCCTGGAAGAACAATTACCCACTTTTGCCGTAATCGATAAAGGGTTAAAAGCAGATGATAAACTTTGCCTGTTAATAGAAAGGGGAAGTTTTTGGGGAATGGGATATTTGCCAGCCAGCATCGCCATTACTACTGCCGATGAATTAAAAATGTATTTGAATCCCTACGCAGATAATGATACCATCCGCAACAGCATTTATTCATTTGTAGAAAAAAATCCCGGTAAGCGGATCAGTTTGCTTTCAACTGCTTTAACGATTCATAATTAAAATTTCAATTTTTTCTTTCCCTATACACTATTACTTTCGCAGCCCAAATATAAAAATGATGTCAACATTCGTACACCCTATAGCACAAAAGTTAAATATAAAAACGCAGCAGGTAGAAGCTGTATTAAGTTTATTTGAGGAAGGAGCTACCATTCCATTTATTGCCCGTTACCGCAAAGATAAAACGGGCGCATTGGATGAAGTACAGATTCAGCAAATACAGGATGAAGCTAAATTTTTAAAGGAATTTAAGGAGCGTAAAACCTTTATAGAAAAAACCATCACCGAGCAGGAGAAAATGACAGAAGCCCTGCAGGCAAAAATAAATAAAGCAACTACTATTGCAGAGCTGGAAGATATTTATCTTCCTTATAAACCAAAACGAAAAACGAAGGCACAAACCGCAAGGGAAAATGGTTTGGAACCATTGGCCAATATATTGCTTGAACAAAAAGATATTGACCTGCCTGCAAAAGCCGCCAGTTTTATCAATGAAAAAATATTGGATGCAGATGCTGCCTTACAAGGTGCAAGAGATATTATTGCAGAGCAGGTAAATGAAGATGCACCCGTAAGGGCCAAACTACGTAAGCTTTTTGAAACCGAAGCCAGCTTACAAAGCAAGGTTGTAACAGATAAAGAAACAGCCGGTATCAAATACAAAGATTATTTTGATTTTTCTGAACTCATTTCTAAAACACCTTCGCATAGGATATTGGCTGTATTGCGTGGCTTTTTGGAAGGCTTTTTACGCATTGCCATTTCACCTGATGAAGAAGCAGCTTTGCAAATGATAGAAGCCTTGTACATAAAAGGCATGAGTACCTGCAGCGGCCAGTTGCGCAAAGCAATTAAAGATGCTTACCGGAGG
>JAYVZR010000010.1:0-7282 GCA_043783135.1 Ferruginibacter sp.
CTAAGCCATTTTTTTTCCGGATGATTTGTTTTATAATGGTCGTACCATTTACATAAAGGATACATAGCCACTACCACTCCTATCCAAATGGCATATACCACCCACAGCCTGTAACCCTCACCAGGAATGATAAACTTGAATGGCAACCCCTTTACACCATTCATACCTTCTGTAAAACTATGCCCTCTTGTAAGAAATAAAATGATATCAAGCGTATGCAATACATAAAAATGGAGGATGTAAAAAAACAGCGGCACACGGCCATACACAATCATAATTTTTGCAAAGCGGTTTTGTGTATTTTTTATTAATGCCAGAAAGATAAGCCCCGGGCCAATGGTAACACACATATATAACAGGGAAGGTGGGTATTTATGTACATCTATAAAGGAAAAGAATGTGTACAATGTATTTTTTTGATGCGACCACTGGAAAGGATTTCCATATGAATTGGTTACTCTTAATACAGTAAAAAATATCAGCAGGCTAATGCCAAGCCATAGTAAAATTTTATTTCGCTTTACTGTTTCAAACTTCGTAAATATTTTACCACAGCAATAACCCAGCATCATCAGCCCCGACCATGACAGAAAAGGATATAGTACAAATAACTGGTGATTTCCCCAGAGCGGGTGTATGCCCCGTACATGAAGCATTGACCACCATAAGGGGAATTGCCCTGTATGATTTTTTTCAATGTAATCCAATGCATTGTGACCGAATACAATCAGCAGCCCCGAAATTAATATCGCATTAAACGGCAGCCAGATCATCAACCCAAGAATAGCCATACTTATACCAATAGACCAGATTGTTTGCAGCACAAAAACTCCGAAATGGATATCACCTAAAATACCCAGGCTCATCACCGTTAAATCAACCAGTACCAGCCACAGTCCACGGGTGATTAAAAATTTGCTAAGCTCCTTTGTTGTTTTACGTTGGCTTTGCAACCATGCAGATGTACCTGCAAGAAATACAAAAGTGGGCGCACATAAATTGGTGATCCATCTTGTGAAATATAAAAATGGAGTGGTAGTAGCAAGGTTCAGCGGGTCATCTGAAAATGCAGCGTAATGAAAAAAATCACGGCTATGATCCAGCCCCATGATGACAATCACTATTCCACGAAACAGGTCGATGGATTGAATTCTGGTTTTAGTTGTTGTGGTCATTTGCTTAAAAGGGTTAAATATTTTTTGCCTCGTGAATTTTACAAATAACTCACCCACCATTTTTCTTTATGTGTCTGTTTATAGATATCGTAGCGTTTGCATAAAGGATACAATACAATAACTACGGTCAACCAAATGATGTAAGCAACCAGTAATGAAAACCCATAGCCCCTAAGCCCTCTTGTAAACCATATTGGTTCATTGAGTACCCAGATACTCCAGTGCTGGCCGGGTAGTATTGTAGATGCAACCATTGCTACAAGGTGAATAACATATATATGAGTGAGGTAATAAAACATAGGCACACGCCCATATACCGAAACCACTCTTACAAAAGCGCCTTGTAGTTTTTCAGTAAGTGCAAGAAACAAAAGTGCGGGCCCCAACGTAATTAAAATATATAATAAAGAAGGCGGGTACTTGTTTACGTTTAGAAAAGACAGGAAAGTGAAAAAAGGATTTTTTTGAGTACTCCATCTAACAGGGTCGCCATACAAATTACTATACCTAAGTAAAATAAATAAAACGATGGCAGAGCAGCCAAGGATCAATAAATTTCTTTTCCGTTTATCAGCATCATATCCAGCAGTATACCATTCTCCCAGCAAATAACCTAATGGCATTACACCAATCCAGGGAATCAGCGGGTAACCTACCAAAAGAATTTCTTTATGCCAGGTAAAAAATTGTTGCTCATGAAGAATGGACCAGCCAAATGCTGGCAGTGTATTTCCATCTACATGAATATTGTCTAACAGATTATGACCAGCTACAAGGATGATACAAAAAACAAGGGTTAATTTTTTTGGCAAATGAATCAATATTGCCAGCACCATCATACTTATACCCAATGCCCAAATAGTAATGAAAAAAACCGAAGGGAAAAGTATATTAAAGTTCCAGCCAAAATTTACCACAATCATTTCCAAAAAAATAAGCCAGAGGCCACGTTTTAAAAGAAATACCGATAGCTCCTTTTTTGTTTTCTTTTGCCCTATAAGAAACGCCGAAGTTCCGGCAAGCAGCATAAATATGGGCGCACAAAAATGCGTAATCCACCTGGTAAAAAATAATACGCCATTTGTTTTTTCAAAATCAAGCGGGTTAAAATAAAAGGAACCGAAATACAAATAATCCCTGACATGGTCAAGCGCCATGATAATCATTATTGATCCACGTAAAAAATCGATGGAGGCTATCCGGCTTTTGCTGATTGCTGTCATTTACTGATAAGTTAATGCTGTTTTTAATTTATCTTTTTGAATTGCAAAAGGTGCGGATAGGCTGTTAATCATTCAATGTAAACATTTTATTTACTTCGTCCAAATCATTAAAAGTATCTGTGCTGCTTTATTTGTTAACGGGCAGTAGTTTACACTATTTTTTAGCAAGTGCTGTGTTTGCGAGGGAGAGGCTACGTTCTCACTATTGTGTGCAACTCTATTTATTTGTGTTAGCAGGGTAGATCAATTTTATATGTTTTACGGAATTGGCTATCATCTTTTTTAGAACAGCTAAATTGACATCTTCCAGTTTTTTATATAAACACAACCCTTGGTTGTTTTATGTTTTCCAGGCTTTGCAATAATTCAGCCCTGTTTTCAAAGTGTCCTGAAAGGTATAAGACATTTGCAGGTAACCTGGGCAAAAAGCCAACAAGCGGCATATCGCCATCGCGGCCGCTTTCATATTGATAATGATAATTACCAAAACCTACAATAGATGGCTCCCACATTTTTGATTCAAAGCCTGTCTGTTTTGTCATTAGTTCAATGATTTGAAAACTGTCTTTTCGTTTTGTTTCATCCGTAACTGCATTAATAAAAGCAGTAACACTTTTTGAAGTTTTGTTATATAAGCCGCACGGAATGTTTGTGAAGTATGTGAACCCTTGTTTATGATCATTTGTAGTTCTTCTACTTCTGATTTGGTTAGTTTAATTGTATAACGAATACCATTTGAAAAATGTTTTTCAAATGTACCGTTAATACGTTATATTACGTTTAACTTAACACTAGTTAACTACGAATTTTAAAGATTGTATTACATTTTTCGAGTTACAAATTATTATATATGCTCCGCTAACGGCATTGCTTAAAGAAATGTTTATAGATGTGTTTGATGAATTTCCTCGGTCTATTAACACGCCATTTGCTGAATATAATTGCCATCTGCAAATTGCGTTGGTTTGATTATTAATAAGTATTGATTTATACACTGATTTATATATTATTTTTAATCCCCCTGTATCTGTATGCTTTATTCTAATAACCGGAGAATAGGTAAATGCGTTATCTATATCAACCATTTTAAGCCGGTAAAATCCACCCGCATTAAGGTTTGAATGCTGTGTAAAAATATATTCTTTATTTAATGAACTGTTCTGTGCGGCCTTAACCTGGCCAGTAGTTTTAAAAATATTTCCATCTGTACTTTGCTCAATTATAAACGAAGCCGTGTTTACTTCATTAGCAGTTGTCCAATGCAAAACATCGTTATCTCCATCAACCTGGCCCGTAAACGAAATTAAATGCAGGGGTAGTAATGCAGCACTTGTAAGTTTACAAAGCTCAAATCCTGTTGTAATGCCCGATACACTTGCCTGCAGATAAAGCTCATTATGATATTCAAGAAAATAATTGTCACTGCCAAATTGCGAATAATGACTTATAGGAAATGTTGTATTATCAGCTTTCATTGGAATAGTACCGGTGTTTGTTCCGTTACTTTGATATGTTGAAAAGTCTGCACCGGAGATCATGTACATTGTATTATTCCATATTGCTGAAAATATGGTAGAAGGAACTGAGCCTTTTACCAACTGTGTATTTGCACCAGTACCATCTGATTTCCACAGTTCCTGCGTGGCCCATGCAATAAAATACAAGGTATCTTTATACACAGTAATGGCACGTGGCTGGCTGCTTCCTGAGCCAGCTACTACATCTTTTACCATTTGTGTTCCTCCGCCCGTACCATCCGTTACCCAAAGTTCCTCTCCGTTTACACCATCTCTTGCTGAAAAATAAATTTTATTATGATATACCTGGAAATTCATCGGTTCACCACTGCCAGTAGGATTAATATCTTTTACAATATTCGTACCTGCACCTGTTCCATCTGTTACCCATAACTCGTCGCCATTAATATTATCATTAACATTAAAATACATTTTATTAATTAGTACAGGGGAATTGCCATTAAAATTGGCAACTATAATACCCGCTTTTACAAGTGAAGTTCCGGCGAGGGTGCCATCACTTTTCCACAACCCGAATCCGGAGCCTGAACCATCATCGCCTTCAAAATATACAATATTATTTAAAACAGCTAAACCTCTTTCGCCATTAAATCCTGCAACTATATTGTCTTTAACAACTATCGTATTTGCAGCAGTGCCATCAGAAGCATATAGGCGGTGGGCTCCATTAATATTATTTGCCAAAAAAAAGAGTTTACTATTGGCAACTGTAAAATTTTGTGGATCAGAGCTTGTGCTGCCGGGATATATATCTTTAAGCATAACGGTGCCTGCGGTAGTGCCATCGCTTACCCATGGTTCCTGACCGTTTATACCATCATTGTAAGAAAAATAAATTTTATTATTATAACTCTGCAGTTCCTGTGTGCTGTTACTAATACCTCCGAAAGGCCCAACATTAGTTGTTGTAGCATTAGTGCCAAGCGTAACCCAAAGACTCTTGTAGTTACTGGCATCCTGTGCGATAAAAAATAATTTATCGTTTGAAATTATAAGATCATGCGGAAAAGAGCCCCCTGCGGTATTAATGTCTTTTACGTTTACAATATCCTGCGCCGGGAGCGATGGTATAATATAAAGAAAGACAAATACGGAAAGTAGATATTTTTTCATAATAACAAAGATTGAGTAAATGATTGGTAATTAAATATATATGTTTTGAGGGTTAAATCGGCTTTGTTGCATGAATAATTTTGTGGAAGTTTTATTATTGTGAAAACTAATGAATGTTTTTCACATGGTTTAAAATAAAGGATATAGTTAAGTTATTTAGTTGTTATGAAACAATTGCTTACAAAAACTATATTCTTTGAGTAAAGATAAATACAAAGTAACGAATTGGTGTTGCTATAATGCAGGGTTGAAACAACGTGGTTCGTTAACATTATGGGGTTGATGCTGATATTGCTTCCAACTGGAATCAGTTATCTGAAAACAAGCGTGGGTGACAAAAGGTATATAGTGCATTGGCTATTAAAACCTGTCTGGTATTACGAAAAGATATCTATACCTCACTTTTGCGAGAAAGAGACAATAAAAAACCGCAACATCACTGTGGCGGTTTTTTATTATAATTTGATAAAGTTTTTTGCGGATTTATACTATTCACTTGAAAGAACTTCCAATACATTTTTATATAAATTACTTTTTCCTTCGATAGTATCACCTAATTCAAGCGTAAAACTTGAATTATAAGCTTTCCAGTTGGGAAGATTTGGCCCATTGGGATTACCTGACCTGATAAAATTTATCCAGTAATCGCTCATTTTATTTTCAATGGTAATATCTACATCCTTCCATGGCCGATCCCATAAATGCAGGGTGTGCAATGCATAAGGAACTTCGGAAGTATGGAAGGCACCAAAATCAGGAAACCCGGGCTTGGCCACAGGAACATGGCTAAATTGATAAATATAAGTTGGTTTTGTATTATATTTTGAAAACCTGTATGGACTAAGGACTGCAAAAGAAATTAAGTTAAGTTGTGCCAAAGAATTAGAAGCCTGTTCTACATTCTCATGCGGTAACAAGGCAAGTAATTTTTCTGCTTTCTTGCCATATCTTTCATTTACCTGTTTAATAAAATCTTCTTTAGTGGTTTTATTTGGTCCAAATAAACCTCCGTCACCGGTTACCCAACCACCTAGAAAATCTACCTGGTTAAATTTTCCCTCGCTAAATGCTTTATTTAAATCAACCGGTAAAAAGATACCGTCACGAATTGGACTAAAGCGCAGGTTTCCCATATTTTGAGAAAGATGTAAAATACTATCTGCAGACAATGCCCTCATTTCCTCAATAGTTTTAACTCCCGCTTTTTGTTGCAAAGAGATGCCTGCATTTTCTCCATCAGTTAAAGAACCTAAATTTAATCCACCTAATATACCGCCACTTTCAGCTATTGCTCTTTGAAATAAACTTTTTGCAAAAGAAGTTGCGATGATAGCATTAACGCTCATGGATCCGGCTGACTGCCCTGCAATAGTAACATTAGAAGGATCTCCACCGAATGCCGCTATATTTTCTTTTACCCATTTCAATGCAGCCACCTGGTCCATTAATCCGTAATTACCGGAAGTGCCTTTACCTTCTTTTGTAAGTTCAGGATGTGCCATAAATCCGATGGCGCCAACACGATAGTTAATACTTACAAATACAATCCCTTTTTTGGCATATTCTTTCCCATCATATATATCACAGGCAGCAGAGCCGGAACTAAATCCTCCTCCATAAATCCAAACAAAAACGGGGCGTTTTTCTTTGGCTGATGAAGCGCCTGTCCATACATTTAAGTATAAACAATCTTCGCTAAGCGGCTCGGGTGGAGCGATAAATTCTTTGCTCCAGCATTGAAAAGGAACAGGCGTGGGTTGAACAGGGCTTGCGGAAAAGGCCACACATTTTTTTATATCTTTCCAGGAAGCTATTTCTTGCGGGGCTTTCCAGCGCAAATTACCAACCGGAGGTGCTGCAAATGGGATGCCTTTGTAGATATTTATATTTTCTTCTTTTAATCCTTCTACCTTACCATATTTGGTTTGCACAACGGTAGATTGTGCAAGGGTTTTTGTGAGCGGGCTTAGCAGAATAATGCTCAGGAATAAAATTATTTTACAATATATTTTTTTCATACAATCATTTTGAGTTTAAAAGTTAATTGCAATGTAATTGATTCCTGAGTTAATGATTTAATTTGGATAATTATTATCAGGCTGCTTCTTTTGCCGCCATCACGAAATACTACTGCAGATACATAAAGTTTGTCCAAGAAAAAAACCGCAACATCACTGTCGCGGTTTTTTATTACTATTTTATAACTATTATTTCACTTCTTCAAACTCAGCAT
>JAYVZR010000011.1:0-7280 GCA_043783135.1 Ferruginibacter sp.
ATCAAGCCTTCGATACATATCATCCACATCTTTTACATTTTGACCGGACCATAACCGTTCAGCAATGGCAGCCGTTCTTGGCCAGATCCTTGAGTCAACTGTTTCAGCAGTTGTATGCTCCGTCCACATGGTGGCTTCTCCCCCTAAAATTAATTTACGCTGTGCCCCGGTAAGTTTTGCATCTGCAGGGGAAGGGTCAACCAGGTAATGATAATCGGCGGGTTGAATTAAATCAATATAATAGCCACTGGATAAAAGGCTGGTGTACCCCTTCCTGAGTGATTCATAATAAGGCTGGCCGCCACGCCATGATTGTATCACAATATCTTTCGGCACCCCTGGTTGAAGAATTTCATCCCAGCCTATTACCTTCTTTCCATATTTAGTAAGCATTGGTAAAAGCCGTTTGTTAAATTCTGTATGCAAATCATTGGTATTTTTAATATTATTATCCTTCATGTAGGTCTGTATGGTTGGGCTGTTTTGCCAGTCTTTTCCCGTATTTTCATCACCCCCAATATGAAAGTATTCATCCGGAAATAACTGCGCCATCTCTCCAAAAAGTTTATCCAAAAATTCGTAAGTATATTCTTTGGTTACATCTAATGATGGGTCAAACACACCATAATACCTTTGCAAATCATACTCTCGAGGAATGCTTGCTAATTGGGGATATGCCTTTATCATTGCCGTCGCATGTCCTGGCACATCAATCTCTGGTACAACCCTGATACCCCGCTGATCTGCATATCGAATAATTTCTTTTACTTCATCCTGCGTAAAAAAATTGCCTTCGGCACCAAGTTCTGTTAACTTCGGAAATACTTTTGACTCAACACGAAATGCCTGGTCTTCACTAAAATGAAAATGAAATACATTTAGCTTTACGGCAGCCATTCCATCAAGGGTACGTTTTATAACATCCATCGGCATCCAGTGCAAACACACATCCAATAATAATCCCCGCCAGGCAAAACGTGGAAAATCATTTACCTCAACGCCCGGAAAATAATAACCCATATCATCAACGCTCAGCATTTGTAGCACTGTTTCCATTCCACGAATAGCACCGAAATCTGTTTCGGCTTCAATGCTGATTTGTTTATCAGTTACGGTTAAATGATATGCTTCATCTTCATTCATTTTCAATTCGGCAGGGCGTTTAACTTTTAACAGCAATGTTGCAGTTATAGCTATATCCTTTTTAGTAATAAACCCTTGTTTAAAAAATAGCCCAACCCGGTTGTCAAGGCGCCTTAACATCCTTGAAGCTTCAGCATAAACCCGTTCGCCGGCATTACCATTTACAGCAATAGTAAATGCTTTTTTTACTCTGCATTTTTGCCCGTTAACTTTAATTGATTGTGGCAAAGGCATTACATTAAAAGTATTGTCTTGGGAAAATACAGTAACGCATGCAATTAAAATGACAGCAGTTGAAATAATTTTTTTCATTTAATTTAAAAGCTTAGGAATAAATTATATGATTTGATACAGCACAAATTGTACATCGGTAATAAAAATATTCAATTAGAAGCTGTCTAAGAATAAAATTTTCATTCGCCATCTGGAGGTTGGTGGGGACACCAACCTCGGCTGCCCTCAGTGGCCGGTGTTCCCACCGGCCACTTCTGAAGTTATAATGTTCTAAAAATCTTTTTTTGACAACTTCTTAGAGTTTAGTAAATAATTGCTGCCAGAGTTGATTGTATTTTTTCCACTTCACTAAATTAATGCCCCAATGTGGACTTGCACTTGTTGTAAAAGCAGAAACTTTTCCCTTGCCGTAATCCCGTGCTGCCAATAAAGGATACCAATTACCCATGTACTGAATATCCATAATGCTGGTGCAGCCTTCACGAAGTTTGGTTTCATTAAACCCAAGTAGTGGTGGTATCTCCTCTAAAGTAATTCCTTCTAATACCGGATGATTGGGGTTTTGCATCCGAACCGGGAAACTGGAAGTTGATTCTATCAGGTCATCCCCATCAAGGCAAACAACAGGAAGTACTTCATGAAACGGAACCCGCTTCCATCCACCTTTACCAATCTCACCACTAAAGCTATACCAGCCGCCCATCATGTGAAAGTGACCTCCATTTTTCACCCACTCCTCCAATAATGTAAAGCGGTCCGGGAAAGTTACATATTCATCGCCCCATTTGTTACGGTTAAAAAAATCGGGATGAAGCATGAGTACTTTTGTTTCTACATCACCAAAAACTATTACGTTCGCCCATTTCAATTTTGCCGCAAAATCTTCAGGCGACAAATTATAAAGCTCCCAGGATGGCTGAGAAAAAACATCTGATCCATCAATGCCCTTAACAGCATCAACAAACTGCTGTGCGTAATTTACAATTTCAACTCCTTTGGTGGCTGCTAAAAAAGGCGATTCAATATACTTTTGCCCTGTATGGATGCACCAGTTTCCTACATGCCAGATGTTCATTTTGCTCATGGTATTTTTATTTTTAAATTAACAATATTATTGCTCAGCACTTCATAATTCATTTTTTGCATTAGGCCTTTTGCCCCGGAATTTAAGAAGTGTGTACGTACACATAAAACTACAGAAGTAAATTGAATTTACTTATCTTTCGTTAAATATTTTTATTTTGATTAACAAACCAGTAGTAGGGATTAAGGATATTGCCCGGTTAGCCAGTGTTTCAATTGGTACTGTAGACCGTGTTTTACACAACCGCGGGCGGGTTTCTACAAAATCATTGAAGAAAATTCAGGAAGTTATAAAGGATGTAAATTATAAACCCAACCTCATTGCACGATCGCTGGTAAGTAAAAAGAAAATAAAACTTGCTCTGATAGTTCCTGATTTTAAACAGGATGAATATTGGAAGCAATCACAAAAAGCAGTGGAAGCTGCTAAACACAACTGGGCTATTTATGGGATTCAACTGGAAGTGTTTCTTTTCGACCTGGAAGATACAGCTTCATTTTCCAGGGCAACAAAAAAAGCATTGTCAATTAAGCCTGAAGGGGTAATATTTGTACCGATTTTTTATGATAAAGGGTTGCTTTTTTTAAAGAAATGCGGGAAGAATAATTTACCTGTTGTGATATTTAATACACATTTACCGGCTTCAAAAACACTTAGCTATATTGGTACAGATTCATTTCAGAGTGGTATGCTGGCCGCAGAACTACTAAATTTATCTGTACACGAAAAAGGAAAATTTGTTATACTGCATTTTGATGAAGATCTTAAAAACTCTGCTCATATGCTGGAAAAGGAAAAAGGTTTTAAAGAGTTTTTCTTAAAAGAAGAGGTCAACAAAATAATTTCGGTGATAACTGTTGTTTTAAACAACACAAAACATGAATACCAAAAACAACTTACTGCTCTTTTAAATAAAAAGGACATCCAGGGGATATTTGTCAGTACTTCAAAAACCTACATCATTAGTGAATTTCTGGAGCAAAAAAAAATAAATACCATTAAATTGGTTGGTTACGATTTAATAACCAAAAATATTGACTTATTGAAAAGAGGCAGGATCGATTTCCTCATTAATCAAAATATTGGAAGGCAAACTGAATTAGCCATCAATACAATGAGTAATTATTTACTTCATAAACAGATACCCGAAAAAAATATTCACTTTCCACTTGAGATAATTACCCGCTGCAATATTTTATCTTATTTATAAAATGACAATCAATAAAAAATA
Organism: Ferruginibacter sp.; assembly: GCA_043783135.1. Classification (GTDB taxonomy): domain Bacteria; phylum Bacteroidota; class Bacteroidia; order Chitinophagales; family Chitinophagaceae; genus Ferruginibacter. Next base: position 3,693 of record JAYVZR010000011.1, read on the forward strand.
AGATTTATAACTCATGTAGAAATATTCATACGGAATGTCACAAATTAAATCAATTGTAAAATTGTTGTTTATAAAATAAACCTTACAATAAGATTTTTTATAATTTACGGCCGCTTTCCTTCCAGCCGGTCGCATTCATCTACACTGCCCAGCCTGAATTTAAAAGGAGTTTTAGATATTTTTTTAAATTTTATTTCCTGCTTGTAAAAAAAGCCTAATTGGGTAACGTAATAATTGGGTGCCAAAAAGGTTTGTGACTGGGGCTGTCTGGGTGAAATCATCGGCGGAAGCTCTTTATCAGCGGTAGTTACAGCTCAACATTATCTACTTAGTTTTTTGTTGTTATTTTGTATTTTAGTTTTTCAACAGGCATTTGTTCCAGGCTGAGAGTTATAAGATGTCAGTCCTCGGCAAACTTCGAACGATTCAAACCAATAAAATTTTATGACAATCAGACTGTTTAGCATAATTATTACTGCTGCCATCTTTTTATCTTCAACTGCATTTTGTCAAAATAATGAAAAGATATTATTTGATACTAAGGACAGCACGGATGGGTACTACCTTGCTATCCGTCCACAATCAAAACAAATAAAGGGAGCGCTGGTTTTGTTTACCAGTTTTTTACCACCGGAAGGCGTGTTGCCGGAAACTAAATTGCACAATCTGGCGTATGCAAATGATATGCTTACCATCGTTGCATCAATGAAACAAAAGCTGTATGCAGATAGTTTTGCCATTGATAGAATTACTAATATCCTTAAAGATGTAGCTGCAAGGTTTTCAGTTGACACGGCTAAATTTGCTTTAGCCGGTTACGACGAATCTGGAAATATAGTTTTACGCTATACAGAACTTACTTATCAGCATCCTGAAAAATTCCCTTTACACCCAAAAGCCGTTTTTGCAATTGATGCACATGTTGATTTATTTGGGCTTTGGCAATGGTCGGAAAACCAGGTTAAAAAAAATTATTGGCAGGGTTCTGTGGGAGATGCTACATATTATCTCGATGCAATGACAAAAGAAAATGGAACCATCTACAATAATCCGGACAGGTATAAATCCCTTACTCCATTTTACAGGGAAGGAAGGGTTAGCGGTAATGAACAATATTTAAAAAATATTGCGGTGCGCTTATATTACGACACTGATATTGAATGGCAATTAAAAAACAGGCGAAACAGTTTTTATGATACAAAAATTCCGGATGGTTCTGAGTTGATAAACCAGTTGTTGCTTTTGGGTAATGAAAAGGCAGCATTTATTTCTTCTAAACAACCAGGCTTTAGAAGTAACGGACAAAGAAGCCCTAATGCATTTTCTATTGTTGATGAAACAGATTGTATTCAATGGATCAAAAGAAGCCTGGATATATTTGATGCCGGTACATATGTGCCTCCTTATAATTTAATGGTTCCTGCCGGTTGGGGGGTGGAACGGTTTTCGTTACCTCCAGACTTTGCCCCGCAAATAACCTATAAAGGAATTGAAGATATCCGTTTTACTCCGGGCTGGGGCGAGATAAAAAGCGAAGAACATTGGTCATATAGTTTTTTGTGGTGGCTTGAAGGAACACCAAAAATTGATGCACAAAGTTTACAGTCAAACCTAAATGCTTATTACACGGGCCTTGTAGCGAGAAATATTACAAGCAGGAATATCCCGGATAATAAAATTGTTCCTATCACTGCTGTAATAAAAAAAACAAAAACTGCTTTAAACGATTTGGAAACCTACAGCGGAACTGTCAGTATGCTTGATTACCATACCCAGGAACCAATGATCTTGAATTGCCTGGTTCATTTAAAAGACAGTAAAACAAAAAACAGAACAGCCATTTATTTTGAAGTATCGCCCAGGGCTTTTTTGCATCCCGTTTGGCAAAAATTAAATGAAATTGGAGATAAGTTAAACTTTAAAAACTAACTCAAAAAGCAGCAGGCTGATTGCTAAGTAAATTTCATTTCTTGCAATACAGTGTCCATTTTTAATTAGTTCGTCGCTTTCCTTCCAGCCGGTCGCATTCATCTACACTACCCAGCCTGAACTTTAAAGGAATTTTGGATATTTTTTCAAATTTTATTTCCTGTTTACAAAAAAAGCCCAATTGGGTAGAGTAATAATTGGGGGCCAAAAAGGGTTGGGACTGGGAAAGTTGCACAGGCTTCTTATTTATTGAAAGTATTGTTGGTACTGACTTTAAGGGACTTGTGAGTGATAATAAAGTGCTATTTTTCTGCTGCAGATTTTGTGAAAAAATTTGCTGTATAACAAAAATCATGCAAAAAAATAAAATTTTAGCTTTTTTATTCACTTTTGAAGGTTCAATGTTTGTAAATTTACGCAATTATAGCACTAAAAGTTTGATTTTTTTACAATTTACCCATTGTATCATCTGTCAATACCAGTAATAGGCTTCAATGATGCTACGCTTCAAAAAAAGTTTAGTTCGGTATAAAATACAATGGAATCCTTTTATAAAAGATTTATAATATTGCTTTCCTCCGGATATAAAATTGTGGATAGGGATGTTTGGTAAAGATTTAAAGATTAATGATTAAATAAGTGCATTTAAAAAAATTACTCTTTAAAGGATTTGTAAAAATATGGCATTAAGTCAGGGATTATACCAACGGCAATTACAAAAATTATCACCCCAGCAAATTCAGTTAATGAAATTGCTGCAGGTACCCACCGCTTTGTTGGAAGAACGCATAAAAGAAGAGTTGGAAGAAAATCCTGCCCTTGAAACGGGTGAGGAAGAAGAGGCGGAAGAATTTGAAAATGATATTACTGACGAATTTGAAACACCGGCTGATGAGTTTGAACCGGATGGCAGCCAGGATGAATACGAAAGTATTGATATTAGTGAGTATGTGCAGGATGGCGACGATGATATTGCGGATTATAAGATGAGGGATGAAAATTATCCTGAACAGGACGACAGTAAAGTAATACCACATAAAGTGGAAACGGGTTTTAATGAATTGATGCTGGAACAATTGGGACAGCTTAGTTTAGATGAACATAAGCAAAAGGTGGCAGAACAAATTATTGGTAACCTTGATGACGATGGGTATCTGCGAAGAGAAATAAGCGCTATTGTGGATGACCTTGCCTTCAGGCAAAATATTAATACAGATGAAGAAGAAATAAGCCAATTGGTTTTACTGATTCAGCAGTTTGACCCGCCGGGTGTTTGTGCCAGGAACCTGCAGGAATGCCTGCTGATACAACTGGAAAGAAATGTACATACAGGTAAACACGTAGAAATGGCCATCAAAGTATTGGAAAAATATTTTGAAGAGTTTACCAAAAAGCATTACGAAAAAATTCAACGGGGTTTAAATATTACAGACGACCAGTTAAGGGAAATCATTAACCAGATAATAAAACTAAACCCAAAGCCAGGCGGCAATATTGGTGAAAGCAGTAAAGGCGAAGGGTATGTGATACCTGATTTTTTTATTGTAAATAATACCGGCAAATTAGAACTTACCTTAAACAGCAGAAACGCACCCGACCTCCGCATCAGCGAAGGTTACCGGGATATGCTGAAGGATTATGACAAGGGTACAAAAAAAG
>JAYVZR010000012.1:0-2661 GCA_043783135.1 Ferruginibacter sp.
ATACCGGAAAAAAACTAACTGATGCATTGAAAGACACATTTAATAAATGCCAAGGTAAATGTTCCAGTATGAAAGAGGAAGTAAAGGGAAAAATGCAAACCGTAACTGATAAAGTGGAAGAATTTGCATAAGCTGTTTTTATTAAATATTAAATATTGATGAATGGAAGAAACATTTACTAAAGTAGAAGAACTGGCGGCTCATGTAAATGAATACGTGAGCAACGGTTTTGACTTAATAAAACTAAATGCAGCCGAAAAGAGTTCAAAAGTGCTATCGGTAATTATTGCCATCGCAATAGTGATGATGGTGATGGTATTTTTTATTGTATTTGCAAGTATCGCAATGGCGTATGTTTTTGCTAAATGGACAGGTGAGTTGTATTGGGGCTTTTTAATTGTGGCGGGTATTTATCTGTTATTGGGCTTATGGGTTTGGGTGAGGAAAGAGAAAATACTGCGTATGCGTTTTATGAATGCTATGCTGCATCAACTATTTAAAGAAGAGAATGAAGAAGATTAGAAATATAACACTTTTAAATGCGGAACAAAAAAAGTTGAAGCAAAGGCAGGCTGAACTGGAAAAAGCCATAACGTATGACTGGCGTGATGTAAAAGAAAGCCTAAAGCCTAAGATTGTTGCCAGGCAGGTATTTACAAAAGTATTTGATGAAAAGGAAAAACAGAAAGGGCATAGTATATTTTCTGATGGCATAGCAGAGATAGCGGCAAAATTTGCACAGAGGATGACAGACAAGGCAGGCGAAAAAATAGGAAAATGGTTTAAAAAATAAATATTCAATTCTAATCTTTAAAATATTTTTTATGGAACAAAAATTATTTTCCCAAAGTTGTATCATGCCCACTGATAGTATCGCAGACAGGGGAACTAAAAAAGATAATTCTAAAAGCAAAGAATAGTGCAGGTGTTGTATCAGAACGGGGCTTTCACAGATTCAAATATGACGATAGATAAAATGAAATCCATTGTTACCACTCAAATGTAAAAGATGCATCTGCCTGAAGATGTTGTTCAAAAATCACTTGCAGCTCTTCCAAACTTAAAGCGCTGGCACAAACAAATTATATCCTAATTGGCAGAGAAAAAAAGGAAAGTGAATATTATAATAATTGTAATAAAAATGAAACGTTTGTTACTATTTTTTACTAACCTGGTTGCTCAATTCAACTAAGGGGAGTTTATTAATTGTTACTCTTTTTCATACTATGATTGAATTTATTTTTATTTCAGATAATGTTACTCCAAAGATTTCATAATATGAAGGCATTATTATGACAGTAGGAGCAGTAATAATGATGATTATTGCAAAATCTGAAAATTTATCAGCTTAGAAAAGATTTGCGTACAGGTGGTTAGTATCAGTAATCATTAAATTAATTCATGTCAGGCAATGCAGTCCATATAGAAAATATTAAAGGGCTACAGGAACAACAAATTCCTGCACTGCAGCAAAGGTTTGGAAAAAATATTTTTGCATTTGAGAAGCAACGTCGCTTTATTCATGTGTTGCTGGATATCATCCGTGAACCGATGTTTCTCCTGCTGATTGCTACCTGTATTTTATATTTTAATCTTGGCAGACCAAATGAAGGCTGGATGATGACTGCCGCTATGATTTTTGTAGCAGCCATTTCCATTTACCAGGATGTGAAAAGTACCAAGGCATTAAAAGCACTGAAAGAATTAACCGAACCGAAAATTGCCGTGCTAAGAGATGAGGTGAAGAAAATAATTTCATCCGCTGAATTAGTTCCGGGTGATATGATGATGCTGGAAGAAGGCGATAAAATTCCTGCTGATGCAAAAGTAATCCATGAAAATGATTTGTCAGTAAATGAATCGGTAATTACCGGTGAAAGTATGCCGGTCGATAAACATGAAGCGGATGGGTATAATATTTTGTACCAGGGCACATCGGTGAACACTGGTAAATGTTATGCAGTGGTTACAGCTATTGGCAATTATACAGTGCTGGGTAAATTAGGAAAATCTGTAAGTGGTTATGCCGCACCAAAAACGCTGCTGCAAATACAAATTGTAAAGTTTGTAAAGTTGCTGGCCATTTTTGGCATCAGCGCATTTTGTATAATTTGGTTAGTAAATTATTTAAAGACGGATGATGTAACGCTTAGCCTGTTGTTTGGTTTAACATTGGCGATGGCTTCTATCCCTGAAGAAATTCCTGTTGCATTTTCATCTTTCATGGCGCTGGGCGCTTATCAGATGAGTAAGCTGGGTATCATTTCACGGCAACCGCAAACTATAGAAAACCTGGGATCGGTAAGCGTAATCTGCCTGGATAAAACCGGAACGATTACTGAAAATAAAATGCAGGTAAAAATAATTTATGAGTATGCTGCTGATACGTTGATTAATATTGAAGATAGTACACAATTGCAAAACGAAAACGTGTTGCAGTATGCCGTACTTGCCAGCGAAACCAATCCATTTGATGCGATGGAAAAGGCCATTTGGGAAATATACATCCAACATACAGATGGCCTGGCGCATAAAAATTTAAAAATGATTTACGAGTATGCCCTGCAGGGACAGCCGCCCATGATGACACATGTGTATGAGCAGGATAATAAAAAAATAATTGCAGCAAAGGGCGCAGCAGAGCGAATTATAAAAATATGC
>JAYVZR010000013.1:0-7247 GCA_043783135.1 Ferruginibacter sp.
GATGATGATGTTCCTGATGTGCATCATGCCGTTCCTGAACATCTGTTTGCTGTAAAATTGCTGTGGTACTCATGTTCTTAAAATAATTTTTCGATAACCAATATTATTTCCCAGTAGCCAATGCTGCAAGGGGTGCTTGTTTTGTTGTACTGTCTGCTGTAGCAGGTATTATTGTTTTCGGCTTTTTGTCTGGAAAAATTGTATAATATTCAGGCTCCTGTGTTGCCAGCCATTTTTTATAATCCGCCTCGCTTTCTACAATAATAACACCCCGCATAGAAAAATGCCCTTTACCGCATATCTGGTCGCAACTTATTTCATATACAAAATTTGGGTTGCCTGATCTTACTTTCATTTCTTCAGTAGTATATATAGGGGTAAACCACAGTGTTGTAGGTATCCCCGGAACCGCATCCATTTTCATCCTGAAATGAGACAGCCCAACATCATGTATCACATCCTGTGCATTAATTACAAATTTGATTGGCTTATTTACAGGGATATGCATTGTAGCCCCAACATGAATATCATCTAAGCTGGCGGGATCATTAAAATCTACACCCAGGCTATTCGCTCCTTTTGTCAATTTAAAATTTTTCTTCCCCAAAATATTATCCGGCCCCGGGTAACGGAATTCCCACCCAAACTGGTGACCGGTTACTTCAACCACTACCGCATCTTTTGGTGCATCGCTGGTAATTTTAAACCAGTATTTTAAACCGAATACAACCAATACAGTTAAAAATATAGCCGGCACTGTAGTCCAGAGTAATTCAAGTTTGGTATTATGCGGAAAGTAATAAACTTTATTATCATCGTTTTCCTGGTATTTAAAAGCAAACCAAAACAACAATATTTGTGTTATTACAAATACTACCCCAGTTACGCCGATAGTAATGTAAAGCATAAGGTCTATTTTTTCACCCATTTCCGATGCGGCTCCCTGTGGAAATAATGTTTTCTGATAATACAAATCATTGCACCACCATACTCCCACAAGACCAACAATTAAAAAAGAAATCAGTAAAAAAGCGTTTATTTTATTAGTTTGTTTACGTGCTTTTTCTTCGCCTTTTAAAATGCTTACGTATTCACTGGCCTTCGCAATCTGAAAAATGACTACGAATATCATTACTACAATCGCTATCAACAAAATTTGTGTCATACTGCAAAATTATTTTCTGTAATTGTTATTACTCTATTTTGTTTAACCGGTTTGTTTTAATTTAACAATCTATCAAACCTGTTATTGATTTTTATTTTTCTAAACCTGCTATGTATGATGTATCATACTTTCTTTTAAGAAAGGATGATTTTTTGCTGTTAAAGAATGGCTGCTTAAATACACGCCCACTCTCCACATAATAATACCAATGAATAAAAGAGCTATTCCAAAATCAAAAGGCATCATTTCTGCACGGCCATACATAGTGCCAGGCATAACCATTTGCCAAAAATCTACCCAGTGCCCGAAAATAATCAGGATAGCCATAAAAGTTACTAAAGTATAGTTACGTTTTGAGCTCTTTTTCATTAAGATCAGCAACGGGCATACGAAATTTAATATCAGGTTCAAAAAGAATATACCGCTGTAAGGGCCCTGAACACGAATTTTAAAGTACCCTGTTTCTTCAGGAATATTAGCATACCATATCAGCATATATTGAGAAAACCACAAGTACGTCCAGAATACAGAAAATGCAAACATAAACTTGCCAATATCATGTAAATGCTCATCAGTTACATATTCAAGCTGGCCGTTATTTTTTAAAAAAACAATAAACAATGCAATAACCGACATGCCGGCCACAAAGGAACTTGCAAAAGTGTACCAGCTAAACATGGTGCTATACCAATGTGCATCAATACTCATTAACCAAAGCCAGGGAATAGTTGACCCTACTGTTAACCCAAAAAATACAATAAAAAATGATGCCCATAAAATATTTTTTTTGACCCATTTATTACCTGTTTCATAGTCCATCGGGCCATTTTTATCGCTTTCTAAACTTAGCGAACGTATTTTGTTCCCTAAAAAATACCATAAAAAAATGGTGATTGCACTCCACACTGTAAAAAAGACCGGGTTTAAAAAACCGCTTTTCCCAAGCAGTATTTTATCGTGTGCAACCGTATCTTTATTTACCCACATATAAATATCATCATGACCACCCCAAACAATTGCCATTAAAATTAAAAAAGCTATAACACCCAAAACCGGTACCACGCTTGAAATAGCTTCCGGAACACGGCGTAAAGCTACCTGCCATCCTCCCATTGCCAGCGTAGTTACACCTATAAAAAACATAGAAGCATTTACTACCAATAACCAATACACGCTATTTTGTAATAACACTGCCCAAAAACGTGTACTATCCGTATTTTCTCCACGAACCCCATGTGCAAAAGGATGATACATAATTAAACCATACAGTAATGCAATTGCACCGACGATAATAAAACCCGTCGTCCATTTTTTATAACTGCCTGGTAATTCGAATGACTGATTCATCTAATCTATGTTTTGAGTGAATTCTATTATTTTCTATCCTTTTTTTGTTATTGTACTATCCTTTTTTGCTGGTGCTGTTGCTACTGCTGTTGCTTCTGTTGTTACTGGTTTTGGTTGCAGTGTCCTTATGTAATGCACTAACATCCAGCGTTGTTTTCTGCTTAACTGAGAAGCATAACTTCCCATATTATTTTTTCCATAATAAATAGAATAGAACATTGTTCCATCGGCCATTGCCACATAAGCTGGCGTTGTTAAATTGGCTATTGCTCCAATTTTTGAAGATAATGGGCCATTAGCTGCGCCTGTAGCTCCATGACAAATAGCGCAATTGATATTAAATAGCCTTGCTGTTTCCTGAAGCTCTTTTTTGCTTAATGCCGGCAATGGGTTTTTTACTTCTGCACTTAATTTATATCCGTTACTATCGTTTGGTAAAGTAAAAGCAAATAAATCGCCTACCCTTACAGTACCATCTACAGGTTTGCGGTTATAAAAAATTTCATGCCCGGGGTGCGAAGTGTCGTTTGTAAAAACGGTATCATTTAATAAAGCATAGGTTTCTAAAGCACGGCTATAAGCCATGTCGGGCATATAAATTTTACCGGGTTCACGTTTGCTGTCGCATCCCGTCATTACAGCCATGCCTGCAAGTGCCAGAACTAAAATTGTTATACTATTATTTTTTTTCATTGCCTCTTTTGTAATATCTATATAATCTTTTTAAACACTTAGTATTCCTGGCTTAATCAATACCCTTTTTCCAGGCTCCTGTATAGTTTTTGTTCCCTGTCATACCTTCCTAACCACCATCCTGTTTCAGCAACCTGTACATTTACTTCTACGGCACCTGCTTTTTGCAAAAAAGCCTGCACTTCTTCATCATTGGTTTTATTGGTACATTCAATGGCCATCACAAAAAGATCGTCTGTTGCCCTTAAATGAAAATGATGTTTTTTTACAAAAGGAGATAGCTGGCATAAATAACAAAAAGTAAGCACCATGCCAACAGCCGCAAACAATACGGTCAATTCAAAGGTGATAGGTATCCATGCCGGCAAAGCAAAATAAGGTTTGCCTCCAATATTAAGCGGCCAGTCTTTTGTAAATATCCAGGTAATACATGTTAAAGCAGTGGCTGTCCCTGTAATACCATAAATGAAACCGGCTGTATGTAAACTGGTTTCCCTTATCCCCATTGCATGATCCAAACCATGTATGGGAAATGGTGTATATACATCATGAATTTTGTACCCTGCCCGGCGAACATTTTTCACCGCAGGAAACAGTACTGCTTCATCGTCGAAACAACCAACTACAAATTTTTTAATTCCTCCAGCCATGTTAATTATTAATTAGTGCCCCAACCCCCCTAATGGGCTTTCGGCGTATTAAAATTTATAACTCTTTTTATTAATCTTCTCCTTTCCTCCTTAGGGAATAGAGGCTCTAGTGCGCATGTTCCACTTCTTCTATATAAAACTTTTCTGCATCCGCCTTTTCAATATCTGTCATTTTCCTTTTATAATTTTCACCACTGGTTTTTAGCACGCTTTTAATTTCTGCCAGCGCAATTACCGGGAAGTATTTGGCAAACAAAAAGAAACAGGTAAAAAACAATCCAAAGGTACCGAGGTAAAACCCAATTTCATAAATAGAAGGCGTATAATAAGTACTCCAGGAAGAGGGCAAATAATCCCTGTAAGTGGAAGTAACGATAATTACAAAACGTTCATACCACATACCTATATTTACAATGATACTCATGAAAAAAGTAAACCCGATATTTCTTCTTAATTTTTTAAACCAAAACATTTGAGGTGATACCACGTTACAAAACATCATCAGATAATAACTCCATCCGTAAGGACTGAATAAATTGGCCCTGTTTTCTTTAAAAGCATACCACTCGTATGGATTTTGGCCATACCAGGCAATAAATAATTCGGTGATATAAGCAATGCCCACAATGGATCCTGTTAATACAATTACTTTATTCATTGCTTCAATATGACCCAAAGTAATATAGTCCTGCAAGCCAAATACTTTCCTTAAAACAATCATCAGCGATTGTACCATTGCAAATCCGCTAAAGATAGCGCCCGCAACAAAGTAAGGTGGAAAGATAGTAGTATGCCAACCTGGAACTACTGAAGTGGCAAAGTCGAAAGATACAATGGTGTGTACAGATAATACCAGTGGGGTAGCAAGGCCTGCCAATACCAGTGAAAGAGATTCGTGACGTTGCCAATGCTTGGTACTTCCCGTCCATCCAAAAGAGGCAACACCATATAATAATTTGCGCAATTTTGTTTTAGCCCTATCCCTTACTGTAGCCAGATCGGGTAATAAGCCAGAATACCAGAATAATAATGATACGGTAAAATAAGTAGAAATTGCAAACACATCCCACAAAAGAGGTGAGTTAAAATTAACCCATACAGGGCCTCTTGAATTTGGATAAGGCATGATAAAGAAAGCGAGCCAAACACGGCCCATATGCCATATAGGAAACTGGCCGGCACACATTACCGCAAAAATGGTCATTGCCTCAGCAGCACGGTTTACACCTGTTCTCCAACCCTGTCGAAACAATAATAAAATTGCAGAAATCAATGTTCCGGCATGGCCAATACCAACCCACCATACAAAGTTGGTAATATCCCAACCCCATCCAATGGTTTTGTTCAGGTTCCATTGACCAACACCATAAGTCACCTCGCGGTAAATACTGTACACGCCAAATAACAATAAGGCTACACTGATATAAAAACCAATATACCATAAACGGGTTGGCTTCATTTCAATGGGGCTTATGATATCTTCAGTTACCTGATGATAATTTTTATTACCATTTACAAGCGGTTCCCTGATCTGTGATTCGTACTTTAATAATGACATATATCTTTTTGCTTTTAGCCTTTAGCTTTATCAGCTATTGACTTTTTTTACTTTTATTTTACCGCAACACTATATCCACTTTATGCATGTTCTTTTTCTACCTTATCTGATTTCTCTGCTCCTTCTGTCTCTTCTTCTTTTTCATTTGTTACATGCCTCTCTGAATTTTTAATTTTGGCAAGATAACTAACGTTAGGCAATACGTGCAGTTGCTCCAAAACATAAAAATTTCTATGCTTCTGATCTACAAATCTGATCTTGTATACATCACTTTCCTTATCATTTACATTACCAAAACTGATAGCATGTGTAGGGCAGGCCTGCATACAGGCTGTCTTTACATTTCTTACCAATGTCGGGTCTTCTGCTTTTTTTGCAACCAATTTACTTGCCTGCAAACGTTGTACGCAGAAAGAACATTTTTCAATAACCCCTCTGGAGCGTACTGTTACATCCGGGTTCAATACCATCCTTGTTAAATCTTCATTCATCTGAACGGTTACTTCATTTAAATAAGTGCCAATCAATGGCAATTGATTATCCGGGAAACTATCTGCCCCGTTAAAATCAAGCCAGTTAAAACGACGGACCTTAAAAGGACAGTTATTAGCGCAATATCTTGTACCAATACAACGGTTGTAGGTCATTTGGTTTAATCCTTCGCTGCTGTGGTTAGTAGCTGCAACCGGGCAAACGTTTTCGCATGGCGCATTATCGCAGTGCTGGCACATCATGGGTTGAAAAACTACATCCGGGTTATTCATATCTCCGGTAAAATACCTGTCTATACGCAACCAATGCATTTCGTGCGCTTTCATCACCTGTGTTTTTCCTACAACACTTACATTGTTTTCGGCAGTACAAGCTACTACACAGGCACTACAACCTGTACAGGTATTCAAATCTATACTCATTCCCCATTTGATACCCGGCTTTTCAAAATCGGGATAAATGGTTGCATCTTTTACATAATTATTTCCACCAAAAGGAATCAGTTTCTCCCTTTCGGTGTTTGGTTCTTCCAGCACAGCTTCGGGATTTTTTACAAAACTTGCAAGGCTAGCTTCATAAATAACAGGGCGGCTTTCTGAAGAACCGTGTACCTGCGTTTGTCCTAACGGATAGGTGTTACCTGTTTTAACAATATCGGCTGTAGCTGAGTAACTAAAACTGGCACCATCAAAACTTACAAAAGGATAGGCGTTAAAACCTGCGCCTGCTGCAGACCTGCCTAAGTTTTCCATCGTCTTAGTCTTATCTGCGCTTTCTCTTCCATACCCTAGTGCAACAGCAATTACATTTGGATGAACACCGGGAATAATCAATACCGGCAATTCAATTGACTTTCCTTTAACGGTTACTTTAATGGTAGGCTTTTCGGGATGTACCTCGTAACCATCGCCTTGGTACTGGCTTCCTATTATATCAAGGTTTAAAATAGCTTTTGCCAAAGCAGGGCTCATTAATGCGTAGTTATCCCAGGTTACTTTAGATATAGGATCAGGCATTTCCTGCAGCCATGGATTGTTAGCCTGCTTACCGCTACCAATAGAAATTTTTTGATAGATGACCACTTCATAAGTACCGCCTTTAACAGCGGCAATTTTTGCTGCTGCATCTGCAACTGAAGCATTACTAAAAACTGCAGTTCCCAGTGTTAAAGCTTCTGGCTGAATAATTCCGTCCTGTAATGCTTTATCATAATTATCAAGTGACCCTAATTTAGTTATCCAGTAATTTTTAAAATATGTTTCGTAATCGCTGGTATTGCCACTCCATTTTAATAGAGATGTTTCAAAAGCCCTTGTTTTAAACAATGGGTAAATAGAAGGCT
>JAYVZR010000014.1:0-2657 GCA_043783135.1 Ferruginibacter sp.
AAAGCAGCTAATTTAAAAAGCAAGCTGGCTAAAAAAGTGAATGCGCTTGCAGTAGCAACAAAATAATTGCCGTTCTTTTAATAAAATTATTTAGAGCCTGTCGAATAAAATTCGGGAGGCTTTTTAGTTGTGTGCCCACATTAAGGGTGTTTTGAAAATGTATTTTCAAAACACCTTCATGATGCTTACAGATTGCATGTAAAAGACTCTGAGATTTTTGCTATTTGATGGGAAAAATTACTGTAGCGTATTTTTGCCCTTATTTTATTTTTACCCAATAAAAGCTTAAAAATAGCGTTGCAATGATGGCTGATAAATTTGATAAATTTTAAAGCCGTACCTCCAATCACTAAACTATGAAAAATGAGAAAATTTTACTTTTTTGTACAATTTGTACTAATACTTTTTTTCATTTTTCCATTATTGACCAAAGCGCAGGATTGCTCATTATTGGGTGCTACTTTTAAAACCTACGAATCCCGCTGCGCTGCTACAGGTTCAATAAAGGTTTCGGCAACAGGTGGATCCGGGTCTTATAAATACAAAACACTTGGCCCTGTTAACTCCAATTTTACAAGCTCTGATTCGCTTACCGGTTTATCGGCTGGTATCTATTCTGTGGTGGTTACTGATATTATTTATAATTGTACCTATACACAAACTAACCTGATAGTTTCCGGGTCGTACCAGGATCCGAGATTTGCATTAAGTAAAGATGATGTTACCTGTGATGGAGGTGATAATGGGAGCATCCAGGTGATGGGGCAGCAATACGGCAGGGATCCATTTATTTTTTCAATAGTTGCTCCCTCCGCAATGGGTGTTGGTACAACTAATAGTTCGGGTATTTTCAATAATTTGTCTGCAGGCGATTATACAATAAGGCTGACGGATTCTTGCGGCGGTATTCAGACAAGGCAGATAACCTTGAATGATTACACCTGGTGGATTGATTCATACAAGTTTAATAAAATTTCCTGTGACTCAGGTTCTGGCTATATAAAAGTTATTGACAGTAAGGGAAATATTAGTACCGCCGGAGGTATAGCTGGTTTTTTATATGGTATAGTCCGGCAGCCCGGTGATACTATCTGGTCTACTGATGCAAATTTTCAATTTGAGCTTGCAGGCCATTCTGCTTTTGAAATAGTTGTTAAAGATAATTGTGGCAAAATTAGAAAAGCACCTCTTTCTCTGACTATTATTCCTGGCGTAAATGCTATCGTTATATCTTCAAAAAGCTGTAATACTTTTACAGCTACCGTAAATGGAGTAACTAATTTTTTTAATCCTGATTTTTGTTTGTACGATAGCAGTGGTAGTCTCGTCGGTTGTAATGCCACGGGTATTTTTACTACCCTTCCTTATGGAAATTATTGTATAAAAGCACACGATTTTTGCACCGACACAGCAATCATACGCTGCTTTACTTCAGTGCCGCCCCCACTAAGCGTTAATAATACAGCCTCAATAAAAAATAAAACATGTACAACTTTTTCGGCTGCAGTAACCGGCCAAACTGGTTTAACCAATCCAAATTATTGCTTGTTTGATTCAGCAGGTGCATTACTTACCTGTAATACAATTGGCATATTTAGCAACCTTTCTTACGGTTCTTATTGCATAGAAGTTAAAGATGGTTGCAGGGATACGACTATTAAAATTTGCTTTTCTCCTTCCAGGCCGGTTCCATCGGTGCCCGCCATTATTGTTCCAAACTATTTTGGCAGTTGTACAAATTTTGGTATTTCAATTGGTGGCGATAGTTTAACAAGCCCACAATATTGTTTATTTGACAGTGCCAATGTTTTGATAGGATGTAATAATACCGGCATTTTTAGCGGGTTGGCTTTTGGTAAATATTGCGCTGATGTATATGATTCTTGTTTTGATACAACTTTTGTGAGATGTTTTACTGTAGGACCGCCAGTATTTGTAAATGATATACTTGTTCCGGTTACAAACAAAACCTGTACAAGTTTTACAGTAACTGCAAATAGCAATAACATACAAAAAGCATTATTTTGTTTGTACAATTCAAAAGACTCTTTAATTACTTGCGATAGCAGCGGAATATTTAATAATATTCAATATGGATCTTATTGTATAAAGGCAAAAAATAATTGTCCTGATACAACTTTTATAAAATGCTTTACTGCTGTTGCTGATATTCCTTCTGTAGATACTGGGGTAAAAATTATCAACACAACCTGCAATACTTTTTCTGCACAGATTTCCGGAAAACTAAACTTAACCAACCCTGATTATTGTCTGTATGATGGTGCAGATGTAAAAATAATATGTAATTCCACAGGGCAGTTTAATAATTTATTGTACGGAAAATATTGCATTAAAATACGAGATAGCTGTTATGATACTACAATCGTCAGATGTTTTATTGCCACTCCAATGCCTGTAAAAATAAATGTAAGTGCAAATAAATCCTGTTCTTATAATTATGCTAAATTCAATATTACTGTATTAAATGGCTCACTGCCAGTTAATATAAAAATATATTCTCCCAATGGCAATTTGTTTTTTTCTGGTAATTATAATACTAATAATATAAGTGCAGATAGTATCACTGGTACAATAGCCGCACAAACTTATAAAATTGATGGTGCGGATGATTGCGGCACAAAAGATTCTGTAAGCAT
>JAYVZR010000015.1:0-7237 GCA_043783135.1 Ferruginibacter sp.
GTTCAAGGTATAAATTACTATCCCAATCCACATAAGATAATTCCCAAGATACAGTGGATGCCTGACCACACCATAAATTCCTGTTGAGTTTAAAGATTCTGCAATTTGTTCATCTGTGTTGCGGCCTGATGTACCTTTCGGTGTTGTACCTACGGTATACGCACGTATCAACAGCCCAATAAAACTTACCAAAACAGCGGTTATACCTGTATATAATTTTAAATCGTCGCCGATTTTATTGTAATCTGTTGTGAAAATTACGGGCACTGCAAGCAAAAATAAAACAACAGGCAGCCAGCCCCTGCGTTTAAACAACCAATTGCCACTACTTTCAAAAGAATGTAAAAGACCCATTTATTATAGTATTAGATTGTATTAAAAAGAGATGTTTGAGTTAAAAAATATTTTTTCCAAAGCAATATCACAGTGATATAAATAACGCACACAGCCTCTTAAATCCTCAGCCCTTTCCTAAAAACTTTGTCTGCTGTACTCATTTCCGAATTTATTTTTAATTAAAAAGATCGCTTTTTATTTAAATCTTTAACTGCCACAATGTTGAAGAATATAGGCAAATCAATTTTTAAATAGCAGCAAAGTTATAGTTCTTTGGGTATTTAAAATAATCAATAAAATGTCAAATGTCAAAAGAATGAATTGGTTAAGCAGCTGTTCTTTGATTCAGATTCGCCGTTTTATAAATGTGTTCACAGAAAAAAAGAATCATTAACCATTAAAATATTATATTTAAAACAAAATTCTATCTCACCCCATTTTAAATATTATAACTTGCTAAAATGAAAAAAGTTAACCTGTTCATTTTTTTTGCTCTCTTTTCTAATTTTTTGTTTGCGCAACAAAAAACAATCACCCTAACCAGACAACAATTGAAGGATAAAATAATGGGTGGCTGGGCTGGCCAAACTATTGGAGTAACTTTTGGTGGCCCAATGGAGTTCAGGTATAATGGCACCATCATTAACCAGTATCAACCAGTGCCCTGGTACGATGGCTATATAAAGAACACCATGCTTTACAATGCCGGCCTTTATGATGACCTGTATATGGATTTGACATTTGTTGATATCATTGAAAAAGAAGGATTGGATGCCCCGGCAGCATCTTTTGCAAATGCCTTTGCACATGCGGCTTATCCGCTATGGCATGCTAACCAGGCGGCAAGGTATAATATTTTAAATGGCATACTGCCGCCAGCTTCCGGCCAGTGGCAAAATAATCCGCATGCCGATTGTATCGACTACCAGATAGAATGTGATTACGCAGGCTTAATGAGCCCGGGCATGCCCAATACTGCTGCAGTAATTTCAGATAAAATAGGCCATATTATGAATGATGGTGATGGCTTTTTTGGAGGTATTTATTTAGGGGCCTGTTATACATTGGCTTTTACTTCCAATGATATTAATTACATAGTAACAGAGGCATTAAAAATAATTCCCACAGAAAGCAACTATTATAAATGTATAGCCGACGTAATTAAATGGCATAAAGCAAATCCGAATGACTGGAAAAGGACCTGGTATAATATACAAGAAAAATGGGCCGAAGATATTGGCTGCCCCGAAGGTGTTTTTGCTCCATTTAATATTGACGCCAAGATTAATTCTGCTTACGTTGTTTTGGGATTATTATATGGCAATGGCGACTATACCAAAACTTTGGAGATTACCACCCGCTGCGGCCAGGATGCAGATTGTAACCCATCATCGGCCGGGGGAATTTTAGGTACCATGCTTGGTTACAGCAATATACCGGCATATTGGAAAATGGGATTGAAAGAAGCAGAGGATATTAATTTTAAATACACAGAAATTTCGTTAAATAAAATCTATGAAATAGGCACTAAACATGCACTGATGAATATAGAAAAAAATGGAGGAAAGGTAGTGGGTGATAAAGTAACGATTGCCATCCAGGTGCCAAAAGCTGTAAAAATGGAAAAAAGTTTTGACGGCATATTTCCAATCAATAAAATATTTGTAAACAAATCAATCAATGATGAATTTAGTTTTAATTTTGATGGAACAGGCTTTGTGGTTAAGGGAGAAGCGAAGAGCCTCGTAGAAGGAAAAAACTATGTCTTTGAAGCAGTGATGTATATTGATGGAACTAAAACAGAAACTGCCAGACTACCAACAAAATTTGAAGAAAGACGCCATGAACTATTCTGGAAATATAAAATTCCTGCCGGTAAACATACTGTGAAATTGAAAATTATTAATCCAGATAAAGACAATAGCTGCAACATACAGGAAATTTTAATTTATGGTGATAAACCAAATTCAGCAAGCAGCCAATTAATTCACCGGTTTGAAAAATAAGTTTGGAAAAATTGTGTAGCTGCTTTATTCTTATTTGAATAACACATTTGTATAACCAGATAAAAATGTCATTGTTTTACACTCCAAAAATTATTAAATGAATGAAAACAAAATAATAGTAATAGGTAGTGCCAATACCGATATGGTTATAAAAACAGATGAGCTCCCCTTACCGGGTGAAACAAAACTAGGGGGTATTTTTTTTATGAATGCGGGAGGTAAGGGTGCTAACCAGGCTGTTGCAGCTGCAAGGTTAGGAGGCGATGTTACATTGGTAACAAAAGTAGGGAATGATATATTTGGACAACAAACGATTGTAGGTTTAGGAAAAGAAAATATTGATACCAGTTATGCATTTATTGATAATGCAGCTCCTTCCGGCACTGCTTTAATAATGGTAAATAAAGCTGGAGAAAATTGTATTGCTGTTGCCCCCGGTGCCAATGCAAATTTATTGCCTGATGATATTGAAAAAGTAAAACAGTTACCAGAAGCTGCAATCATTTTAATGCAATTGGAAATCCCGATGCAGACAATTGCTGCAGTTGCAAAAAATGCAAAGGAAAATCAACAGAAAGTAATTATTAATCCGGCACCGGCGCAGCAATTACCTGATGAATTATTGGATGGATTATTTTTGATAACACCCAATGAAACAGAAGCATCTTTTTTAACAGGGATACCCGTAAGTGATGAAGCAACCGCTTCGCAGGCGGCTACTATTTTTTTGAGTAAAGGTGTAAATAATGTAATTATCACCTTAGGCAAGCAAGGTGCCTTCTTTCAAAACAATCAATTAAAATTCAGCACCGCTGCACCAACTGTTATTGCGATGGATACAACAGCGGCTGGCGATACTTTTAATGGTGCAATAGCCGTTGCCCTTACTGAAAAAATGGATTGGGAGAAAGCAATACAATTTGCAATAGAAGCAGCTTCTATTTCTGTTACAAGAATGGGGGCACAGGCATCCGTTCCACACAGAAATGAAATAAGTTTTTAACCACTATAATATTTAAAAATCAACTGTATGTTTATTGTAGAAAATTACCCGCTCGCTATCATACTTTGTTTTGTCACCATGATTTGCTGGGGCTCATGGGCCAATACAACAAAACTTACCAGTAAAACATGGCGGTTTGAATTGTTGTATTGGGATTATGGTTTTGGCATACTGCTTACAACTCTCGTACTTGCATTTACGTTAGGGAGTAATGGAAATGAGGGCCGGTCTTTTTTGGAGGATATTAAACAGGCAGATTCTGGTAATATCTTTTCTTCTGTTATTGGAGGTGTAGTTTTTAATTTGGCCAACATATTACTGGTGGCGGCCATTGGCATTGCAGGCATGTCCGTTGCATTTCCGGTTGGTATTGGTATTGCTTTAGTATTGGGTGTAATTGTAAATTATATTTCTATACCCCAGGGCAACCCCATGCTGATTTTTGGTGGAGTTGCATTAATAGCTATTGCAATTATATTAAATGCAAAAGCCTATCAAAAATTGCAGACAAATTCTTCAGAAGGGGTTTCCAAAAAAGGGCTGATTTTATCTATAGTAAGTGGTTGCTTAATGGGTTTGTTTTACAAATATGTTGCCGGTTCAATGGTCACCAATTTTAATGTGCCGGAAACAGGTAAATTAACACCTTATACTGCACTGGTATTTTTTGGCCTTGGCATAGTACTCAGTAGTTTTTTGTTCAACAGTGTGCAGATGAAATGGCCTTTTACAGGAGCGGCTTTATCTTTTAAAGATTATTTTAGGGGCAAGAGCAGTGATCACTTGGTTGGCATATTAGGAGGTGTTATCTGGAGCATTGGGATGTCATTAAGCATAATTGCTTCAGGCAAGGCCGGGCCTGCAGTTTCCTATGGGCTTGGCCAGGGAGCAACAGTGGTTGCGGCAATATGGGGTATATATGTTTGGAAAGAATTTGATAAAGCCCCAGCCGGCACAAAATCTTTATTGAATGTAATGCTGTTATTGTATATAATTGGATTGGCTATGATCATTCTTTCGAAATAAACAATAAAGACGGTAATTATATAATGAATAATACATTGATAAATTTATTAAAACAATATTTGCAGCAATATTTTGAATGGCTGTTTTGGATAACAGCACTGGTATTGCTTTTTACAATGAATGCGGATGCGGATACCCCTACCCTTTGCATTTTTAGATGGCTTAATATTAATCATTGCCCCGGATGTGGCCTTGGCCATTCGATGCATTATGCAATGCACCTGCAGTTTGCCGCCTCTTTTAAACATCACCCGATGGGTATTGTTGCGGTATTAATTATTTTAAACAGGATAAAACAATTATCTTTCAAACCTAAATATATCATACAATGAGCACAAATTTAATTGCACTTATTCCTTCCATTGAACCGGATGAACTGGCCTATTTACAGGCTTTTACAAAAGATCTTTCGGAAGATAAACTACATCTTTTTATTTCGTTGTATAACAATAAGCGTAAAAAAACAGACATCATTTTAATTTGTTGCCTGCTTGGTTTTGTTGGTGCTGCGGGTATACAGCGTTTTGTTACGGGCCAGGTAGGTATGGGCATATTGTATTTTTTTACAGGCGGCCTTTGTTTAATTGGCACCATTGTAGATATCATCAACCATAAATCACTTACGTTTGAGTACAACCAAAAAATGGCGATGGAATCAATGGGGATGGTGAAGGGATTTTAATGGTGAGTGGTGTGCAATTCTCCCATCACTCTATCTTTAACAATTGACATAAGAAAATAAAATGTTTTTCAACAACCTTTTAAATGGAACGGCAGAGGCTCTAGATATAAAGTATCAATCTTCTTTACGAGATGGAATTAATTCGGCTGACATTGGAGAATTATGTGAAATATTCATCAAGGAGTTTTTGACAAATTGCTTAGACGACCATTACAAGATATTTCGAGGTGGGAACATTGTAAATACGATTGGTAATCGTTCCCCGCAGTTAGACATCGTTCTTACAAATAAAAATGCCTTAAAAATATTTGGCGACAAAGGTATTTATCCAATAGAAACAGTTATAGGAGTATTCAGTATTACATCAAATTTGACATTGGCAAAATTGAAACATTGCATGACTGAATTATCTAAAATTCCAAAACACCATTATTTCTTTCACATGGAGAAATTTTATGGTGATAAATTCAAAACTGAAACAGACGACGTTTGGAAAAATACTGTTCCATATTCTTGCATTTTTGGTTTTAAGGGAAATATCAAAAACACTTGGTTAGATGAAATAAACAAAAAAGCTCAAGAAGTTTCAGATAAATCATTATTACCGTCACTAATAGTTGTAAATAAAAAAGCGTTATTTGAAAAATGCATTAAAAAAGAAGCAAATGGGCAAATAACCTTTTGGTATGAATATGTTCCTGTAAACACAAAAGATAAATACGGCTACTATCTTTCTAAAATTTTGTTTCATTTATACAATTTAAGTGGAGAGCAAAATTTCAGGAGACCTAATTATGGCCAATATTTTGACAAAGATTACTGATTACCGCATCTATCTAAAACTATAACAAAATCATATTGGATATGAATAATTTTTTTTTTATAAATCTGAGTAAGACGTTTTTGTTTGCATTAATCAAGTTTACATTTAATGGCTTAATTGGCTGGTTAGGGATAATTCTTATTTTATTAAAAATTTTTGGCATCATACATTGGTCGTGGTGGCTGGTGGCGTTGCCCTTAGAGTATGGTGTTATTTACTGTTTGTATATGACAATTGACGGAGCTAGATATAGAGCAGGACTCAAAGATGTTGGTGCATATGCAAGTTTTACTTCTTTTAACTCGCCTCAATCACAACACGAAAGTGAAACCTTCCAAATTCAGATAATTATTAAAGAAGGTCCCGATTACATAGGAGAAACTATTGACAAA
The DNA here is from genome assembly GCA_043783135.1 of Ferruginibacter sp. GTDB lineage: Bacteria > Bacteroidota > Bacteroidia > Chitinophagales > Chitinophagaceae > Ferruginibacter. The sequence continues at coordinate 6,269 of JAYVZR010000015.1, forward strand.
TTATGCAATGTAAAAAATCGTATGAAATTCAATCAGGCTTTGCTGGACGCATCATTGGAACACTATTTTCTTCTTCAGTTAGCAATGCTTGGAAATAAAAATGTAAACGCTTACGAGACTATAAAGAAATGGAGAGAAGCAGGTCTTAAACTTCCAGAAGAAGGTTCACCAGAATTTGGATAAGCTATGATAGAAAAAAAACTGCACACAACAAAAGTATCAAAAGCAGTGCTGTACAATGTTATCTTCGGCTGTAGTTCTCTATCAGCTTCAGTTTCGACGGCGTTAATAATTTAGCTTTTAGTTGTTATCTTCAATTTTAGTTTTTCAATCAGCATTTGTTCCGGGCAGGACAAGCAATGAATCCCCTGCCTTCGCAAATACTCGGTCGTCGTGAGTTGTCAATAGTCAATGATGAATTGTGAATGGGTATTTAACTTTAATCATTTTAGAAATTATAGGTGCAATAATCCAAACTTGTGCAATCCGTTTACTGGTTTATTATCCCAAAAAAGTTCAAAATCGTCAAGGGAAGCTGCTTCGTAGTTTTGTTTTACTTCCTGTATAGTATAGGTTTTAAGCTGCTCTACAGATAATTTTTCCAGCATTTCTGCCAGCCATGCCCCCTGTTGCTCACTTACTTTTATACTTAAAACATCCCTCTTATTTTGAAAAGTAAGTTCCCTCATTTGCCAATGATTACCCTTTTTTGATTTGGTAAAATTTACAATAGAAGGCTTATTACCCAGCCATACAATTTTTGTTGTTGGTTTACTGCTTACAACATCTTCCTGCTGCAATGCATTTAAAATGTAATCCGGTGCCACGGTAGTTTTAGGAATTTTAAAATCGAACCATTTTTGCAAGGGATAGTCAAAACATGCCCCATGCATGCAATTGAGCAAAGACTTTTTTAACCCAAAGCTAAAGCTTGCATGATCTGCGCCAGTGGGGTCTGTATGCTCAATA
>JAYVZR010000016.1:0-7209 GCA_043783135.1 Ferruginibacter sp.
AAAGAAAATTTGTATGTATTATTAGATATGCATTGTGCACCGGGCGGGCAAACAGGTGACAATATTGATGATGGTGCAGGATACCCGTTTCTTTTTGAAAGTAAAGAAAACAGTAAACAATGTGCCGATATATGGAGAAACATTGCTGCTCATTATAAAAATGAAACAATCATTATTGGCTACGATTTATTGAACGAACCTATTGCACATTATTTTGACAAAACAATATTAAATCCCCTTCTTGAACCGTTGTACAAACAAATAACAAAAGCAATAAGGGAAGTTGATAAAAACCATATATTGTTTTTAGGTGGTGCACAATGGGACTCTAATTTTGAACCCTTCGGCCCTCCTTTTGACAGTAAGCTGGTATATACTTTTCATAAATACTGGACAGCGCCAACCCGTGATGTTGTTATGGATTATATTGATTTCAGTAATAAATATAAAGTGCCGATTTACTGCGGCGAAACAGGAGAAAATGAAGATGCCTGGGTAGATAGTTTTAGAACCATGCTTAATTCAAATAATATAGGCTGGCATTTTTGGCCCTATAAAAAATTAGACAATACACGAGGCATTGTTACCTTCAGTAAACCTGTTTATTATGATTCTGTAATTGCCTATGCCAATGTACCAAAATATAATTTTGCGGATATACGAAAAAACCGTCCGGCAAATGTTGCCGAAGTTAAAAAGGCATTGGATGGTTACCTTGAAAATTGCAGGTTTAAAAATTGCATCCAAAACAAAGGCTATATAATGGCTTTGGGATTTAAACCAAAGAAATAACACTTAAAAGACGGCTGTTTTTAGCTATATCACCAGCAATAGTATTGGCTTCAATACCTATTTCTCTTAACATGCCATTGGGCGAAAGATAAAACCCACAAAAGTACAATCCATCTTTTCCAAAATAGTTTTGTTTGGCTACTGGATTATTTAAATCATCAATACGATTGCTGCATATATCTAAAAAACTATCCAATTTATGATCGTAGCCGGTTCCTAAAACAATGGCGTCAAAATGCGCCTGTTTATTATCTTCAAAGTAAACAATATTGTGATCTATTGTAACAATATCACCATAAACTTTTATAAACCCTTCTCTGATAAGTTTAATAGTGCCTATATCAAGCAGGGGTATACGCTTTTGCTTTTCTATCTGTTCCATTGGTCCGTAACTGGATTTTTTTAAACCCAATTTTGTTATATCCCCTACCAGTATCCTTATAAGCGGCCCATTTATTTTGTCTGCTATACGTGGTGGAAATTTAGCCATAAGTTTTCCTATTTCAAGAATAGGGAAACCAAAAATATCCCTTGGCAACACATTAACGGCTGAACGAACAGAGAGTGAAGCATTGGCTCCATGCTCGTGCAAACAAATTGCCTGTTCACAAGCTGAATTACCAAAACCAACAACCAAAACATTTTTTCCGGTAAAGGCAGCTCCATTTTTAAATGCTGAACTATGCAGTATTTCTCCTTTAAAAGAATCCACCCCTTTGAATATGGGCATCTTCGGTGTATGGTTAAGGCCTGTTGCTACTATCACGTTCCTGGACTGGTAAGTGTTTTGGCTTGTTTCAGTAATCCAGTTCGCTTCTTCCTTTTTTACAGATAAAACTTCTGTATTAAAAACAGGATGAATGTTTAATTCCCTTGCATAATTATCCAGGTAATCAACCACATCCCGGCGTGCAGGATATTGGGGCAATGACTCATTAAAATCTTTAAATGGCAGGGCGGATATTTTTTTACTGGTATGCAGGTGCAGGCGATCATAATGATTTCTCCAGCTGGTTGCCAGTTGCGGGCATTTTTCTACAATCACAAACTCAATGCCTGCTTTTTGCAAACAGGCTGCTGATGCAAGACCAGCTGCACTTGCGCCAATAATAAGTGTATGAGTGGATATCATGAATTTTTTATTTTAAATTCTAATGCAGTTATTGGTAATGGAACAAATATGACTTAACCCAAAAAATAAATATAATACTGTAATTTTTAAAAAAAAGTAATATATAAATATCAGCAGCAAACATAAACATTACCAAGTCAATATAAAATTTCCAACCGATAAGCTTGGTCATATTATAATTTAACTTGTTCTAAAGTTTAAATAATACGCATAAGAAGCTAATATGTTACAGTAAGTAGCAAATTAATTTATTTGCAAAAAAACAGCTTTGAATATAAAAATAATGGCTGGGGGAATTTCAGGTATATTCCATTAATCAGGATATTAAATATTCAATCATATCCTTAACATTTATACAAACTACCCAAGGCAGTCATTTCATTTTTCGTTATTTTTTTTCTACTTTAACAAGTACAAATTTTAAGGCATGCTATTTATTGCATTACTATTATTATTCCTGATTTTATTATTACTCATTTTTTATTTTATCATTAAACCTTTTTTTATGTCACAAAGAATTTTTAACCGCTACCATTTTAGTATAGACTGGGGCGGGTCAAGGATTGGCTTTATGGAAGTTTCCGGGCTGGATATTGAAATTGAAGCAATTTCCTTCAGGGAAGGATCAAGCCCTGAAGACAGTTTTAGAAAAGTTCCTGGCCTTCGTAAATTTTCAGATATTATTTTAAAACGTGGAATTGTAAAAGGCGATAATGAATTTTTTGCCTGGATAAATACTAAACAGATCGGCACCATTGAAAGAAGGGATATAACAATTTCGTTATTGAACGAAAATCATGATCCTGTTGTAGTATGGAGAGTTCAAAATGCCTTTCCGGTAAAATATTCCGGACCCGTACTTGAATCAAACGGAAGTGATGCAGCCATGGAAACACTGGTGCTTACACATGAAGGAACTACTGTAGAGAATACCTGATAAACATTCTGTAGATGATCTACATATTCCCGCCTTCAAAACAAAGCTTCCGGTATATGCATAAAAAATGTCCCCGGTAAAAGGGACACTTAATAATTTCCTGAAAACGTGAAATTAATTTTTTCTACTTGTGGTTTAAGCTAAGAATACATTTTAACGTTAATGAATTCTTTTGATTTTTTTCTCTAATGACTGATCTGGGTTTGTTTGGTTAATCGGATTTGGACTTGTTTTCTTTGATTACCGGGTTTTAGTTTTTGGTTAGGATTTGGATCGGTTTTTTCGGTTAATTGGATTGGTTCTTTTCGTTAGGATTTGGATGTTGATTTTTTCGGTTAATTGGATTTTAGTTTTTGTTTAGGGTTTTGGATGCTGGTTCTTTTTTTGGATACTGGATTTTTTTGGATTTGATACTTAACTTTTAAACTTGTTCGCCTTTCTGATGTAAAGATGCATCCAATTACTACCGCATTTATTATTTTTCGATTAAGCAACAGAAAATTTCGACGAACGGTTAAAAATTGCCGTTTTGGTAAAAATATCGCAGTAGTCAATAGCTTATAATTTCTATAATTACCTGGTTACCTGCCTGTTTCAGGTATCCGAGTCTATTAACCTTTCTTATGGCTCCTTCATTGTGTTTTCTTTAAATGTTACTATCCTATAGTAATAGATAGCGAAATAGTTTGTAATTTAAATTTATAAAGTCCAGTGATTTTTATTTATTCACTGGGACACTTGCTAAATTTAACTAAAACTCTTTTTATGAATTCACGTCGTAATTTTTTACAACAATTAACCGCCTCGGTAATTGCCTTTAATTTGCCTGCTTATAGTTATGCAGGTTGCAATAATTTTTTTAATGAGATGAATGATGGGCCAGTTTTACGGGTGGCAATTATGGGGCTTGGCAGCTACGGTACACGTGTTGCAGAAGCCATGCAAGCTTGCAGCAAAGCAAAACTTACCGGGCTTATTAGTGGCACACCATCAAAAATTAAAACATGGCAAAGCAAGTATGGTATACCGGATAAGAACTGTTACAACTACGATAATTTCGATGCTATAAAAAACAATCCCGATATTGATGCAGTATATATTATTACACCAAATGCCCTGCATCACGACCAGGTGATAAGAGTGGCCAAAGCAGGCAAACATGTTATATGCGAAAAGCCAATGGCATTGAATGCAAAGGAAGGACAGGAAATGATTGACGCCTGCAAACAGGCAAACGTACAATTATTGGTAGGATACAGGATGCATTTTGAAGCAAAAACACTGGAAATAATCCGGATGAGAAGAGAAGGTGAATTTGGTAAAATTTTATTTTTCCAGGGATTATGCGGCTTTACTATTGGCGACCCAAATCAATGGCGGCTAAACAGGCAATTGTCTGGGGGCGGTTCTTTAATGGACATTGGTATTTATGCAATTAATGGTTCCCGTTATATGGTGGGTGAAGAACCTTTTTGGGTAACTGCAGAAGAAACAAAGAACAATCCGGATAAATTTAAAGAAGGTATTGATGAAACCATTCAATTTCAATTCGGATTTCCGGGTGGAGCGGTGGCTTCCTGCTTATCAACCTATACAATGAATAACCTCGATCGATTTTTTGTAAATGGCGAAAATGGGTTTGCAGAGTTACAACCTTCAACCGGTTATGGCCCCATTAAAGGCCGTACAAATAAAGGCGAACTAAGCCAGCCTCATGTTACACATCAAACAGTACAAATGGATGAAATGGCAGGTATAATATTGCAAGGCAAAAAACCCGTTATTCCTGTAGATGGCGAAGAAGCCCTGAAAGATTTAAAAATTATTGATGCCATTTATCTTGCAGTAAAAACAGGTAAAAAAGTTGATCTGAATCTTTAACATATTTTCAGTTAAAATATGTTTGCATAAAATTTGTACCCTATATAATTTTAGCTATATAATAACACCGCATCTAACGTTTAAATAAGTATTCAATTAGCTTTAATATTCCAAATACTCATAACAGTATTACAATTAAAACCTATGGAGTTAAAACATCCCCTTCTATTTAAATTTATTACAATTTTATTAATGGGTTGTACGCCTGAAACACTGCCACCACAATCAATCGGGCCACTTAGAGATACCACGATTTACAATATATCATATGGTACAGATGCCAGTCAAAAAATAGATCTTGGGCTACCGGCCAATAGAAATGCAAGTACTCCATTTATTGTAGTTGTACACGGCGGAGGTTGGATTGCTGGAGAAATTGACCGGGTTGTAAATCCCGGTCAAAGTACAAGCATGGTGTACACATTAGGTACTTTGGGTGTAGATAAAAAAATAATAAGCTACCCGCTTACTTTTCACGACTGGTGGACAGACTGCACTAAAACAAGTAATACGCTCGATGAATTGAAAGCCTGATTTAACCGGCATGAGTAAATACCTTATTCAAAACCTTTATTATTACTCACTAACTGGCTATAAATACTAACATTACATCTACCAGTCATAAAGTTGTTATAGCTTTACCAGCTTAAAACGTACTTATAAAATTGCCATTTGTGTAATAAAATAGTTAGTACTTTGCCCGTTCTTTATTTTCATTGAAAAATTAAACTTAAAAATGAACAAAGCTATTACTTTTATCTGCCTGTTGGCTACCGTAAATGTGTATGCCCAACAACCTTTATTTATGCCTGAAAATATCAGGAAGGCATACACCAATCAAACCCGTAGTATGGATGGCCGGCCAGGAAAAAATTATTGGCAAAACCGTGGACGGTACGATATCAATATTACTGTAGCGCCTCCATCCAAAGCAGTGCAGGGCACTGAAACGATTACCTATTTTAATAATAGCCCTAAGCCAATTACCAACCTGGTATTTAAATTGATTATGAATATACATAACGCAGGTACTGCAAGGCAAAGGTCGGCTGCTGCTGATTATTTAACTACAGGCACTCATATTGATCAATACATAGAAAACGGAAAAGAAACAAAATTCAAGGACCAGCAGGGAAGTACCTGGCAACAGATAAAATTAAGTAGCCCAGTACCTACCGGTGATAGTGTACAGTTAAGTTTTAAATGGCATTACGATTTAAGTGAAACAAGTGGCCGTGAGGGTAAATTAGACAGTTCTACTTTTTTCCTGGCTTATTTTTATCCCCGTGTAGCAGTACTGGATGATGTAAATGGCTGGGACAGGATGGACTTTACCGACGCCCAGGAATTTTATAACGACTTTAATGATTATACAGCAGCGGTAACTGTTCCTAAAAATTTTTTGGTTTGGGGCACTGGTGACTTACTTAATGCGGTAGAAGTATTACAAGCTCCTTTCCTCGAAAAATTCAATAAAAGTTTTACAAGCGATGAGGTAATAAGTGTTGCTACTCAAAAAGATATTGAAGCAAAAAATATAACGGCACAAAATGCAAGCAATACGTGGAAGTGGAAGGCCAATGATGTAAGCGATATGGCTTTTTGTATCAGCGATCATTATGTATGGGATGCGGCAAGTGTATTGGTTGATAAAAAAATGGGGCGCAGGGCCAGTTGCCAGTCTGCGTATCTTAATAAAGCAACTAATTTTCATAACCAGGTAAAACATATCCAGCACTCACTTGACTGGTATAGCAATTACTGGCCTGGTGTAGCTTACCCTTTCCCTAAAAGTACCATTATACAAGGCTTTGCAGATATGGAATACCCGATGATGGCCAATGACAGTCCGCAGGATGATGACGTACTACAACGTTTTATTGCCGAACATGAAGTTGGACATAGTTATTTTCCTTTTTACATGGGCATCAACGAGCATCGTTATGGATTTATGGATGAAGGCTGGACAACTGCATTTGAAAATTTAATCGGGCAGGAAGATTTGGGTAAAGAAAAAGCCAATACATTTTTTAAACAATTCAGGGTAGCCGACTGGGCATTAAACCCCTCTGATGAAACCCAAATACCTATTATTACACCGGTAAATATTTTGAGCGGTCAGGCAATGGGGCATAACGAATATGGCAAGCCTGCACTGGCTTACCTTGCATTAAAAGATATGCTGGGCGACGAATTATTTAGAAAATCTTTGCACGGTTTTATGGATAGCTGGCATGGTAAACATCCTATCCCATGGGATATGTTTAACAGTTTTTCTACCTTCTCAGGCAAAGATTTAAACTGGTATTTTTATAATTGGTTTATGACCACAAGTTATATGGATCTTGCTGTAGAAAAAGTTGTTTCTAACAAAGGGGCATATACAGTTAGTATTAAAAACATTGGTGGTTATGCGGTTCCTGCAGATGTATTGGTAGAATATAGCGACAGTTCAAAAGAAACATTT
>JAYVZR010000017.1:0-2642 GCA_043783135.1 Ferruginibacter sp.
TAAATTACAGGAAATAATTGAATTGAACAATAAATTGGCATGTGTCAATTCGGCTCCTTTTGGGCGGCCGGTAGTACCCGATGTATAAATAATTACACAAGTATCTTCTGCATTGCTATGGTATATTTCAAATAGGGGCGATTGCCCTTCCATCAAATTTCCAAGAGTTGCTGTACCATTAATGGAGGAGGGCATCGCGGTATCGGGCATAATCATAAAAAAATGCCCGCATGTTTCAACAGTCTTAAAAGCTGCATATCCTGTTTCACCCATCGGTAATTCGGCAGTGCCTGTAAAACAACAATAGGCTTTGGCTTCGCTGTCTTTTAGGTGATATTCAATTTCATCTTTTTTTAGTAAAACACTAAGCGGTACTACTATGGCGCCAGTTTTAATAATACCATAATATACAATCGGAAAGGCAGGGATATTAAGGCAGCTTAAAGCTACTTTATCACCTGCTTTAATGCCTGTTGATTTTAAACCGTTTGCTACCTTATTGGCAGCATCATTTATTTCAGCATACGAAAAACTTGTATCCATAAAAGTGAATGCAGCTTTGTTAGGATAGCGCCTGGCACTGTCTTGAAGAATAGTGGATAGATTAAGCATCGTTGATTATTTTTTAATGGCTGGCTATTTATTTTTTGATCAACAGGGCTTGCCGAATCAGGTCAATGGAATTGCTTCCGACCCAGCTAACTGAAGCTAAATTTATAAATAAAAGTTGATGATTTGCACATAGCTAAATTAACAACATCCTGACCAATATTAAGCCAAATGGAAAAACAAAAAGTTGAAACGCTGCATCTGTCCTCATTTTGGCAAACCTGCTTGGTTATCTGCCTGATTTTAAGTGCCAAATTTGTTTATTGTTTCTTGCTACTTATCATTAAAACAATTACCGTAGTTTATTTATAGTTCTTTTTAGCAAAAAAATTATTTGCCAGCTTCTATTTTTACATATTTATTATACTGGGCTGTAGTAAAAATTCCTTTCAAAGTTTCATTGAAGGCAGCCTTATTAGCCTTTATTTCAGCTTCTTTTTCTTTTTCCGAAATTGGCAGTACAGAAATTTCATCAAGAGGTTTTGTATTTGCTAAATAAGCGTCATACACTTTTTTACTTTGCACAGAATCCAGCCCAAGTTCTTTTTGAAGATTATCGGAAAAAGCTTTGGAGCGTTTAAAAACATCCGAAGGCATTTTCCACTCATTACCCGTTTTTACTGGCTTTTGAGCGTTGGTTGTTTGTGCAGATAACTGAATGCTGGTAACTGCGAAAAGCATTATTCCAATAAAGGTTTTCTTTTTCATTCATTTGTTTTTATTTGATTAAATAGTTATTGATTTTTTAGTGATTTAACGGGATTGGCAAGAGATGCTTTGATGGCATGAAAGCTCACTGTTGCTAATGCAATAAACAAAGCAATCATCCCTGCTATAGCGAATATCCACCATGACAGGGTGATACGGTAAGCGAAATTTTGGAGCCATTTGTTTGCTATAAACCAACCACCGGGAATGGCAATAAAAAAGGCGATGAAAACAAGCTTTACAAAATCTACTGTGATTAATTGTACCAACTGAGAAGTAGAAGCACCCAACAATTTGCGAATGCCAATTTCTTTATAGCGCCGTTCAGTTGTAAGCATGGCAAGGCCAAATAAACCAATGCAGGAAATAAAAATTGTAACCAGGGCTGCAAAGCTGATAATCTGTTTCCATTTTGATTCAGTTTCATAATTTTTTTTAAGAGAATCATCCCTGAAAGAATATTGAAAAGGATTATCAGGAAATAATTTATGATAAGTTTTTTCCAGGGCTGATATAGTAGCGGGGATATTTGCAGGGTTTATCCTGATTATAAACCGCCCTAATGGCAACTGTGGTTCCATAGTAAATAATTCAGGTTTTATTTTTTCCTTTAGCGATTCAAAATGACAATCCTTTACTAAACCAATAACAGTGATTTTCCTTGTTCCCCAACCAGGTAAATTCATAAAATCAACCGTTTTGCCAACCGGGTCATTCCACCCGGCTTTTTTTGCAAAAGTTTCATTAATTAAAACGGAGTTACTAAAATCAGAAGGGTATTTTGAGGAGAAATTTCTACCTGCAATAACCTGTGTTTGTAGCACTGATAAATAGTTTTCATCAATATGTTCGTATGTGGCGGCAAACTCCCTGTTACCTGCCTGTGTTTTGCCACCAAATTTACCAACGTTAGTATTGGCCACTGTTTCTACACCTGGTACATTTGTAAATGCTATTTTACATACATCCATCAATGGCTTATCCATTACTGCTTTATCTATATCAAACTCTACAAGATTTTTGTGATTATAACCAAGTTCCGCATTGGTGAGATATTTAAACTGGGAGTTAAAAAAGAGCGTAGTGATAATTAATAAAGTTGCCAATGCAAACTGTAAAACTACAAGGCTTTTTGAAAGCTGATTTTTACTTCCAAACTTTATCTTGCTATACAAAGCTTCAACAGGATTTAAACCAGATAACACCATTGCCGGATAAAACCCTGCTGCTAAAAAAGTAATAAAATAGAGAATAATAATACCTGTTACTAATTTAATATCGAATAGATATTTAAGACTTAATTGTTTGTTGGCAAGTTCATTAAA
>JAYVZR010000018.1:0-2632 GCA_043783135.1 Ferruginibacter sp.
GGTGTTAAAAGTATTATCAACAGGCTGCCACCCTCAACAAACTACAACTGGGATTCATTGCTTCCATCTTATACCATTCCAACAGTGAGCCATGAAATAGGGCAGTGGTGTGTGTATCCCAACTTTAAAGAAATACCAAAATATGATGGTGTGCTTAAACCTAAAAACTTTGATATTTTTTTTGACAGGTTAAAGGAAAACCACCTGGATAAACTTGCGGATAGCTTTTTACTGGCTTCAGGTAAATTACAGGTGTTGTGTTACAAAGCAGATATTGAAGCAGCATTAAGAACGCCTGGTTTCGGCGGTTTTCAATTACTTGACTTACATGATTTTCCCGGGCAGGGTACAGCTTTGGTAGGCGTACTGGATCCTTTCTGGGATGATAAAGGATATGTAACTGCAAATGAATATAACAGGTTTTGCAACTCCACGGTTCCACTCGTAAGGTTATCTAAAATGATATTTAACAACAAAGACGAATTAAATGTACCTGTAGAAGTAGCACACTTTGGAGAAGCCACTTTAAAAAATATTACACCAGCCTGGACAATCACTGATGCAAATAGAAATATTTTGTTTAAAGGCAAGCTTGATCAGACAGATATAGCAATTGGTAATGGAATTAAATTAGGCACTATACGTCAGTCATGGGCTTCGGTAAAAAAAGCCTGTAAACTTACACTTGCCGTTACAATTGGCAAGTATAAAAATGATTGGGACATCTTTGTTTATCCTGCTGCATTACCGGCTGTAAGTGATGAAATATTGGTAACACAGCAATTAAATGATGAAGCAAAACAGGTGCTTGCCAAAGGAGGCAAAGTATTATTCACCATTAAAAAGGGGGAGTTGGATTCAGCAAAAGGAAGTGATATTGCTATTGGCTTTTCAAGCATATTCTGGAACACTTCCTGGACAAACAATCAACCTCCGCACACATTAGGAATTTTGTGTAATCCCAATCATCCTGCATTAAAAGAATTTCCTTCAGCATATTACAGTAACTGGCAATGGTGGGATGCAATGAGCCATTCAAGTCCTGTAAAATTAGATGCTGTAGCCAATAACCTGCAACCTATTGTAAGGGTAATTGATGATTGGTTTACTGCCCGTTCTCTTGGTTTAATTTTTGAATGCAAAGCAGGTAACGGAAAGCTGCTGGTTTCAGGCATTGATTTTATTACAGACCAGGAACAACGGCCTGCTGCAAAACAATTACTGTACAGTTTAAAAAAATATATGACAGGCAATCAATTTAATCCTGTGGTGAATGTTGATATCAACACCATTACTTCTTTAATAAAATAAAGATTCATGAAAATAAAAAACCATTGGTTAATTTATTGATGAGAGACGAGATTGTATTTTATAAATTAACAAATCGCCGGGTAGAAGTGGTGATTACAAATTACGGCTGTACTATTGTTAGCATATTTACTCCCGACAAAAATAATGTTCTAAAAAATATTGTTGCAGGCTTTACCGATCCGTCTCAGTACCTTACTGATCATCCATACATGGGTGCTACTGTTGGCCGCTTTGCCAACCGTATTGCTTTTGGTAAATTCTTTATTGATGGTAAGCAATATCAATTGCCATTGAACGATGGAGTTAATCATTTGCATGGTGGCATCAATGGTTTCGATAAAAAATTCTGGAAGTTGGAAGATGACAATGATGGTCTTCTTTTTTCTTACACAAGCCCGGATGGTGAAGAAGGCTATCCCGGAAAACTTATGTTGCATATTCATTTCCAATTATCATCTGATAATGAGTTGATAATTCGGTACAATGCAGTTACTGATGCTCCTACAATTGTTAACCTTACCAATCATAGTTATTTTAATTTAACAGGCTTTACAAAACCCACTATACATAATCACGTGTTGCAGATTTTTGCAGACAGTTACACCGTTAAAAATGAAAATAATATTCCGTCTGGTGAATGCAAGTCTGTTGCCAGAACATTTTATGATTTCCGGCAGCCAAAAGCAATTGGAGAAGATATTTATCTGGTGGAAAAAGATATGGGTTATGATATCAATTTTATTTTAAAAAATAAACCAGGCGAAATTATTTTAGCGGCTGAACTGCATGACTCCGAAAGTGGGAGGTTGCTGAAAGTTTTTACAGACAGGCCTGGTATGCAGTTGTACACAGCCAACTGGTGGGATGGAAGTTTAACAGGCGTTCAAAATACTCCTTATCAAAAGCATGGTGCAGTAGCGCTGGAAACACAGGCGTTCCCTGATGCACCCAATCATCCAAATTTTCCCGATACTGTTTTAAGGCCTGGTGAAAAATATATCACTACTACTATTTACCAATTTTTAAAAACTGGTTGAGGTATCTATTTTGATAATAACTGAATTAAAAAAACAACTTCATTAAAATATTTAAGGTTAGATATTTAATGGGTGCCGTACAAATACAGAAAATAAGATGAGCGAATCTTCAGACAAACTTTTAAAAGATTTTACCCGGTTATCTACAGCGGAATGTCAAATTTTATAAAAGTAAAATAATCCATCATTTCCAAAACATTATCCATTTGCCTGTAACTGAATAAAAAGGATATTGCATAATATATAAAAAACCGATTGCTTTACCAAAACTTAAAAATATGAAA
>JAYVZR010000019.1:0-2627 GCA_043783135.1 Ferruginibacter sp.
TTTTCCTTTGCGGTTACCACCCAAAGGAATGTATAAATAATCTCTTAGCCAGGCAGATAAAGTGATATGCCACCGCCTCCAGAAATCAGAAAACCCAACCGCAGCATAAGGGTACAAAAAGTTTTCAGGTAAAATAAAACCTAAGCAGGATGCTACCCCAATAGCGCAGGTGGAATAGCCTGCAAAATCAAAAAATATTTGTCCGGAAAAAGCCAGTACACCCATCCATGCATCTAAAGTATTCAATGGATCTTTGGCATTAAATACAGTGTTGGCAGGGTCTGCCAACATACTATCTGCCAAAACAACTTTCATAAATAACCCAAGCGAAATCAATAGCAAGCCCTGCATCAGTTGTTTTTGATTAGCCCTCCGTGGAGTTTCAAATTGAGGCACCAACTGTGGTGGGCGCACAATTGGCCCAGCTACCAGGTGAGGAAAGAAGGTAACGAACAAAGCAAAATCAAGAAAAGATTTAACTGGCTCACTTCTTTTTTTATACATGTCAATCGTATAACACAATGTAGTGAAGGTATAAAAGGAAATACCTGCAGGTAAAATAATATTTGGTTTGGCGGGATGATAATTAACGCCCAACGCATTTACCAACTCTGTAAAATTCTCCAGTAAAAAACCGCCATATTTAAAAAAACAAAGCATGCCCAGGTTTCCGCAAAGACTAAGAACAAGCAGCAACTTTCTTTTATGTTTGTTAGGCTCTGTATATAATGCCCTGCCCACAAAATAATCTACAATAGTTGCCAGCCACAACAAAAGAATAAAGGGGGATTCCATGCAGCATAAAAAATATAACTGGCTAGTAAAAGGTTTATCTTTTTTACTTTCCAGGGCAGGGGAAGGTTGTGAAGAATGAGCATCACAATAAAAAAAACAATGAAGGTGTAAGAGTTAAAAACCATGATTGGAAATTTTAGAGTTGTTTAAAGTGGTTATATGATTTTGAGGAAAATTCCAGCCTTTTTCAAGCCGGAGGATTTCGATTAAATTTTTAGTGAATACAATAGCATCAGGTCTTGCTAAATGAGAGTTTTCCGGACATTGCAAATTGGCAATCGCAGGGTAATCTTCAAAGTGTATTCCGGGTGTATTTGTGTAGGTAAGAAGTTTATTCCAATAAATTTCTCTGGGATATTGTTTTTTTTCTCTTGTTAAATACGTGCCGCTCGAGGGTGTTCTTACGAAAAGAATTTTTCCACCCCTTCCTTTAATTTGATCGCAATCATATTTTATAGTTGTAAAAATAGAATCAAGTTTTTTACCAAGGGGCGGTATTTCCTTGTTTTTGTTAAGATAATAATCCCATATTGCTATTACATGATTACGCAAAACCGTATCTATTAAAAATTCATTCATCATTATATTTTGCCTGTCAAATGTTATTCTCCCAGCTTCCAACGGATACTCAAATGGTTCAGCAATGACGCCTTTCCTTTTAGAAACTTTAAGTTTTTGTAAAATGCTGTTTAAAGAAAAATAATTTTTATCAAGAAAAACCAATTTTGATTCAAGGAAATGATTTATTTGAAAACTGAAACGTTGTGCTGGTGTTCTTTTTTTATACTCAGAAACAAATTCCTTAGATTCTCCAATATTATTATCTGTAGTGCTGAAAAAAATTCCTTCTGTAACATCAACAATTAATTTGCCTTTAAATTTTTTGTCCTTTGCAAGATCATCTAAAACAGGGAGCGGAGAATCCCCTTCCAGGGCAAGTTGTATTACATGATCACCAGTAACTTTTTGCCAGGTATCAATATCAATATCGTATTTGTTTCTTGAAGCTCCAATAAATACAGTTGCTTTATCAATAGGTTCATAAACCATTGTTCTTTTATCATTCCATAGAGGTTCGCCATCATCATACGATATTTTATTGCCATGGCTTCGTAAGTAAAGTTCCCAACTGCCAATAGAAGCCAAGACTAAAACTAAGGTTAGTATTCCTGCTTTTTTAAGTCGTGGTGTTTCCATTTATAAATCATTTTTTTTATGAAGAAATACCCAGCCATTTTGTTCAACTAACGGAATTAAATTTTTAGTAAAAACAACAGCATCTGCCGGTTTTAAATGAGACCATTCCGGGCAAATGAATGAAGCCAGCCCCGGATAATCTTTAAAATAAATACCGGGTGTATTTGTATAAGCCAGCAAAGCATCCCAATATTTTTGCCGTGGGTAAACAAGCTGTTCAGTTTCCAGATAAGTGCCGGAGGATGGTGTTCTTACAAACAATACTTTTCCACCCCTCCCTCTTATTTTATCAATTGCTTCTTTTACTTCCTTGAAAATCATTTCCAGGCTATCTCCTTTAATTCCCAGTGATCTGTCAGATGCACCGCCTGTTATCAGCCAATTTTGTTGTTGCCTTTTTTGCTGCATTGTATCACATAAAAAACTTTCAGCCATAAAACTTTGTCGCTGGGCACTTGTTAACCCGAAGCCCTTAGGAAAATGGGGCCGCTCAAATACGCCTATCCGTTTTGGATTTCCTATTTCGCTGAGCAATTGATTTAAACCAAATTTATCTTTATCAAGAAAAACAAATTGAGATTCTAAAAAGTAATTTATCCGGGCACTGAACTTTTGTGCTGGGGTCCATTTTTTAT
>JAYVZR010000020.1:0-7156 GCA_043783135.1 Ferruginibacter sp.
TGGCGATTGCATACATGCAGGCTCAAAATAAGGCTGGATAAGCAATTCTCAATATGTAGCCCACTTGGGCAGCAGTAAAGATTTTACTAAACTGATGGATAATATAATAGAGTCTTACGGTAAACTGGGTAATCGCTTAATCTTTATATCAGATGGTGCAATATGGATAAAAAACTGGGTAGAAGATGCCTTTCCCGATGCGATATCTATTTTAGATTATTACCATGCCTGCGAACACCTTTATGAGTTTAGTAATAATTTTTTAAAGATAAAATTGCAGAGCAAAACTGGGCTGCACAACAAAAAGAATTATTATTAAACAGCCAGGTAGCGGAAGTAATAAAAACATACAAGTACTATCCAAAAACAGTAACCAGGAAGCTGAAAAATTAATAGCTTACTACGAATCCAATTTAGAAAGGATGGATTATAAAAAATACAAACAAATAGGATGCGGTATAATAGGGGTCAGGAGCAATAGAATCTGCCCATCGGACAGTAATACAAAAAAGAATGAAGCTATCTGGGCAGCGATGGAGTAAAGACGGTGCACAACACATGCTTAACCTTAGGGTAATAAACAAACATCGGCAATGGGCCAAAATTGTAGAACTATCAAAATGTGGATTTAAAGCTACAGCTTAGCTTTGCGTAAATTTGGGATGCACCCCTATTGGGAGGGCTCATTAACGACTGTTTGATGATTTTACAAGGATAAATACATTTTCAAATTTATATTTGCATCCCATATCGTATTAGACTGTATGGGATTTTTTTATGGCAGCATTATCATTTCAATTACAGCATAAAGATTCCGGTACAAAAGCAAGAGCCGGTAAAATAATTACTGACCATGGTGAAATTTTAACGCCAATTTTTATGCCCGTTGGTACTGCAGGTAGTGTAAAGGCGGTAACACAGCAACAGTTATTAAAGGATGTTAAGGCACAAATCATTCTTGGCAACACGTATCATTTGTATTTACGCCCGGGTTTAGAAATAATCGAAGCGGCGGGGGGGCTTCATCAATTTAATGGATGGCATAAACCTATCCTTACTGATAGTGGCGGATACCAGGTTTTTTCATTGGCCAATAGCAGAAAGCTTACCGAAGAAGGGGTGATTTTTCAAAGCCATATTGATGGAAGCAAACATTTGTTTAGTCCCGAAAAAGTAATGGATATACAACGTATTATCGGTGGCGATATCATTATGGCTTTTGACGAATGCCCGCCATACCCCAGCGATTATGATTATGCAAAAAAAAGCATGGAACTTACCCACCGCTGGCTCACCAGGTGCTTTACCGGATTTGATGATACGCCGGACAGGTACGGATATACGCAAAATCTTTTTCCGATAATTCAAGGCAGTACCTATAAAGATCTTCGCACTGCTTCAGCAGAATTTGTTGCCTCAAAGAACGCTGCAGGTAACGCAATTGGCGGCCTGAGTGTTGGCGAGCCAATGGAAATGATGTATGAGTTTACAGAACATTGCTGCGATATTTTACCGGAACAAAAGCCACGTTACCTGATGGGTGTTGGCACACCATGGAATATTTTAGAATGTATAGCCCTTGGTGTAGATATGTTTGATTGTGTAATGCCCACCCGCAATGGCCGCAATGCCATGTTATTTACAAGTAGGGGAATAATTAATATTGATAATAAAAAATGGGAAAAAGATTTTTCGCCAATAGATGAGGGCATTGAAAGTGAATTGAGCAGCTATTACAGCAAAGCCTATTTAAGGCATCTTATGAAATCAAAAGAATATTTGGGTTTAACTATTGCCAGCGTGCATAATCTTGGAATGTATATGTGGCTGGTGAGCGAAGCCCGAAAACATATTGAGGCAGGTGATTTTAAAAGCTGGAAAGAAGCCACGGTGGTACAATTGCAGCAGCGGTTGTAATAATGCTGGGTAAAAAAAGTAATCGGTTTACACAATAATTGAATTTTGGGTACAATTTTTTTTAGATATATCTTTAAAACATAACTCAAAATCAATTAATCATGAAGCTGCGATATTTTTATCTTTTGATGATTCTGCTAACGCCCGTTTTTATTTTTGCCCAAACCATACCTGCTGCACCAATGAATTTGCCCAAAGATGCACAGGTAAATGTTACCATTAAAGATTCAAAGACAAAAAAGATGCTCAGTAACGAAATTGTTGTTTTTAAAAGTTCGGTCAATGCTACAGAATTTCAGGGACTATCGGACTCAACAGGTAAGTTTTCATTAAGGCTGCCTGCAGGTGCAAAATATGAAGTATTTATTTTGGGTTTTAAGGACTCAACAAGTTATATTATTTTAGAGATTCCTCCTTTAAAAAGCGCTTCTTCATATTATAAAGTAGCATTTGAGCAGGATATCGAATTTGAGGCTCCTGCATCTTTTATTTTAGATAATTGTACGTTTGAAACTGGCAAGGCAACTCTTGAAAGTGAAGCTTTTAGAGTATTGGATGAATTGGTTGAATACCTAAATAGAAAAGACGATGAAAAAATTGAAATAGGCGGGCATACCGATAATGTGGGTAAGGCCGAAGCCAATATGATATTATCTACAGACAGGGCAAACACTGTACGGGCCTATCTTTTAACAAAGGGCATAGCACCCGGCAGGGTAACCGCAAAAGGATATGGCATGACGGTACCTATTGCCGAAAATACTACTGCAGAGGGCAGGGCTTTAAACCGCAGAACAGAAGTAAAGATTATTGAGTGAGTATTTTATAAAGGCTCGAAAAAGAACAAACAAAAAGGTTGTTATTTTTTGTTTGCTTATTTTAGCGACATAAGTTTACTGCATTGGTTAAGCGAGTAATATTATTTAGTAAGTAATTCAATAGTGTAATTAGCAACAATTAGTGTAATAAAAATTACTTCCATAAATTTCACAAATACTTTGCTACACAGTTTTTACCGCCTGCCTGTTTTAAGTTAGCTTTGCGGCCAACCGAAAATGAAGAAGATTGACAGCTTTATACTAAAAAACTTTTTGATCACTTTTGTGTTTTGCATCATATTGCTTACCGTAATTGTGTTGGTAGTTGACACAAGTGAGAAAACAGAAAATTTTGTCAAGTCCAAATTATCATTGTGGCAAATAATAATCCAGTACCAAGTTGGATTTATTCCGCGTATTGATGCCATGTTATTTCCTTTATTTGTATTTATTGCCGTTATTTTTTTTACCGCAAAAATGGCAGACCGTTCCGAAGTAATAGCCATATTAAGCAGTGGGGTAAGTTTCAGGCGGTTTTTAGTTCCATACTGGATAGGAAGTGTCTTTTTGGCAACTATTTTATGGCTGGCAAACCAGTTTGTACTGCCAAGGGCCAATGCAATCTGGGCTACTTTTCAGGCTACTTATGTAAACTCAGACTGGGGTAGCCACGAAAAAACCTTTATGCAAAACTATTACTTCCGGATAGATGCAGATACTTATGCCGGATTACGGACCTATGATACCATCAATAAATCGGGGTCTAATTTTTTTATCCAAAAATTCAAGAATAATGACTTAGTCTATAATCTTCGCAGCGACAATATAGTATGGGATACGGCCTCTAAAAAATGGAAGTTAACCAATGTTCAGCAACTTACTTTTTTAGGCGATAAAGAGAAAATTGAACGTAACCCGACCTTGCTGATAAATTATAATTTTAAACCACTGGATCTTCGCCGTGATGAATTCTTAAAAGACATGATGCCTACACCTGAACTGGATAATTTTATAAGGATGGAAAAGATGAGGGGCTCCGAAGGTATCAATTCATTGCTGGTTGAGCGCTATAACCGGGATGCCATTCCAGTGTCGGTAATTATTTTAACGCTTATTGGTGCCAGCCTCTCTTCTCAAAAAGTAAGAGGTGGCAGCGGGTTTCATCTGGCAGTTGGCGTAGTGCTAAGTGTATTATATATTTTATTCGGACGGTTTTCTTTAGTGTTTGCCACCAAGGGTAATTTTACCCCATTTCTTGCAGCATGGATGCCCAATATTATTTTTGGCATCATTGCATATTATCTCTATAGAAGGGCCTCTAGATAGGAGTCGAATAAATGCAAAAATTTATTACGGTAAAGAAGGTATAAATCCACTGTCCATCACCCAATTGGTCAATTGCTGCGGCCATGTATTTATCGATATTAATTTTGAACGTTTACCCATGTTGAAAGCATGGCTGCCCTGCGCATATAAAAGCATTTCTACTTTTGCATGTGCTTTCCTATACAATGCTGTTATTTTTAAAAGAGGTTCCGAGCAGCAATCATCATCATTTGCTGCCACCATAAATAATGGGGGAGTACTGCTGCTCAAACTATCAGGTACGGCCAAAGGGCCTGGGTAAACCAATACCAAAAAATCCGGTGAGCATTTTATATTATCAATAGCATCATTTTTTATTAGGTTTTCTTTTGGTGTATTAAAACCAACCCATGCTGCCAGTTCCCCTCCAGCAGAAAATCCCATAAGCCCAATCTTATTAGTATCTATATTATAGGTTATGGCCTGTTGCCTTACCATACGCACGGCACGTCTTCCATCCTGTAAAGTATTTTCCATAGTATAGGGTGATTTGTCTTCCCTGAATAAGCGGTATTTTAAAACAAATGCAGTAATGCCAATGCTGTTAAAATATTCAGCCGCTTCTTTTCCCTCTGAAGTAATCACTAATTTATTATGGCCACCGCCGGGGCAAATAATTACTGCTGCACCAGTAGCTTTTTCTTTTGGTGCGGCATAAACAGTTAATGAGGGGTTATTAATATTTTTTACCCACCAGTCTTTAGCATCTTCCGGTATATTTTTTTTACTTTCAAAGCCAGGTGCGCCATTCGCCCATAAATAAATTACCGAGTTACCGACTTGTTGGGCAAAAACTATTTGCGCAGCAAAAACCAGGTAAATTAATGGAAGTATTTTTTCATTAAAATAGTTTAAAATATGGATTATTATAATAGTTATAAATTTTATTTTCTTTTGCTGAAAGGCACTCCTGTGCCGGTTGCAACCACTTCGCCAACTGGCATAACATACAATGAAAATTCAATTTTATCTTTCACTGTAACTCCTTCTGAGGGAACCCCGCCTGCATCAGTTAAGTTGCTAAAAACTTCCCGCTTAGATTGAGCAAATACTGTAATACTAAAATAACATCATCCTGCCCGTTGCAAAACGGGCATAATATTAGTTTCAGTAAAAGTATATGCAATTCTTTATATCTGCCAGTAATTTCTGTCTTGAATCATTAATTTTATTAGTAACTGATAATATAGAATCATTCAAAATTTTTTCTTTAGGTAATTCAGTTGTATTTTTTACAGTGTTATTTTTTGCGGAGTTAAAAGAGTTCTACATTTATTTGATAAACGAAATCTTTTCATGTATTAAATCGTCTAAAATGTCAATATATTTAACAGAACTGTCATCGTCTGATATCATTTATTTGCCACCTTACTCGCCTGAACTAAACCCGGCAAAAAAATGTGGAGGCTTTATAAAGACAGGGTAAGTATGATTGCTTACTATACTATAGAAATATTAAAGGAGTAATTATCTGACATCAGAAAACACATTAATGAAAATACTATAAAATCTATTTGTGGAAACCAATTTTATTTACAAACTTTTAAAGATGCTTTTAATGTATAATTGATATAAAAGTTGAGTTACATTATTTTTTCCTTTTCATGCAAATATTGAACTATGGTAACAAATTTGCCGCTACCCTTCATTAATTTAATAAAATTATCTAACCGGTCTATAATCTTTTTGCCGGATTTTCTTTTGATGTAGGAAGGGATTTTAAAGTCAGACAAATCTGTAAATTCCCATGGATGAAAATAAAAATGAAGATAACTATCCTTCTCTAAGGTTTGCATACATAAGAAAATAAATATTTGATAACTAATATTTTTAAAAGTCAACCAAAATAAGGGAACCCTAATTACTGGTGAAACAGAAAAAGGCAGTATAAAGAGGTTGGTACCGGAATCTCTATACAGGGTTCTTGGTTTGAAAAAATTGTTATACCGACCCGGCAAGAAGGTTGGATTTAAGGAAGAATCATATAAATAGCCGGCATCTTTTATAAGATTAATATCAGTTTTCCTGAGTCTGGGTATTCTTATACCTTCCACTTTTTGATTGGTTATTTCTTCTAATTTAAGTTTGGATTGTAAGATATGGCTTGGGTTATAATCTGAATGGTAATAAAAATGAGAAGCTATTTCGTGTCCATCACTTATAAGTTCCTGAATCAGCGAAATATTATTTTCGGCATAATAGGCGGTTGTAAAAAAAGTAGCTACCACTTTATTTCTTTTCAATACATCCAATAGATTTTTTAAACCTTTTGTAGATATCTCTAGTTGAGTTTGCTGATTTATCTCAATATTGTATTCAAGAGGAAGATCAAATTCCTCCAGGTCAAAAGTTAATAAGATTACCCTTTCCATGTTCAATTACTAGTTAAGAAAAAAATAATTTCAAGAAATAACCAAATTCTTTAACAATCGTTTTTGTCTTAAAATTGTTGAATGAAATATCATTTCTTGGGGATACATTTATGAAAGAAATCTGCATTTTCTTCTTTATAATTGCTTTTATAAATTCTAATTCAAAGATGAATCCATCCGTTTTTGTTTCCAAAAATATAAGACGGGCGTTATTACTTAACCCTTTTATTCCAGCCTGAGTATCTACATTTTTAAAACCAAACCAAAAAAAATTAAAAAATCTAAGACCCCTCGAAATTAATTTCCGTGCTGGGGGAAGTGAGGCAAAATATTCATTACTACGAACCCCCAAAACCATATCAGTATTATTGTTGTTCAGCATTTTATAAGTTTCATAAACTGACACTTCCCCAAAAGGGAAATCCCAATCGGTATAAATGTAGTGTTTTGCCATTGCAATTCTCAATCCTGTCCTGATGGCATAACCTTTTCCACGGTTTTTTTTATATGAAACAATATCTATATCCGGAAAATTAATTTTTAAATTATTAAGCCCTTCATCAAGGTTGTTTGATGAACCATCATTTACAAAAAGTATCTTTAAATCAATATTCTTAAAAAGATCGAATAACTTTTTCAAAGATAAGTCTATCATTCTTTCCCAATCGGCACAATGTGGATTGT
>JAYVZR010000021.1:0-7133 GCA_043783135.1 Ferruginibacter sp.
TGAACCGCTTCCACAAAAAATTAATGTAGATATGATTATTATCTCCAAAAACCCAAAGCTGGGTATGGCACAACTGGCAAGCGTTTTCAACTGCCCACAATATATTTTTGATGCTTCTAACAGCCTGTGGAAAATTAACCAGTGGCAAAAAGAATGCAAAGGCCTACATTTAAACTTCTATTCTATACCTGCTGACGGAGCTTTTGTGTTTAACGTTGGCATTTAAATTGAATATCCTGAAATTTTGCAATGTTTATTTTTATTACTAGTATCAAAAAGCATATCGATTGTTATTTTACCAGGCTTCCGCAAATGAAGCTGCCCCACTGTTTGGCATTGTTATATTTTATCAGTAGTTTTTCTGTTGCCTTTGCGGCACCATTAAAATCCTCACTGCTTCCGGCAGATGCGCCAGCCAACAAAAAAATTAAGTATCATCAAAATACCAGCGCTGCATATTTGCCCGGTGACAGCCTTCCATTAACAATAAAGAACACGGTTGTTATCCCTTTTGAATTTAAACAATCGGCGCTGTTTCAGCTTTTTACTTTTAAGGCAATTGATAGTGTAGTTGATATATTATTAAAAAATGATTCGGTAAAAATATCCATTGAAGGGTATGCACATATTGAAGAGGGTATTGATTCTATATGCTATTATTTATCACTCAACAGGGCTCTTGTTATTAAGGATTATGTTTTGGGAAGAGGGGTGGATAGTTCAAGGATAAAGTCTTTAACAGCTTTCGGCAACATCAGGTCGTTACATCGCAAACCAGATGCACAGATGATTGAATATAATTGCCGTGCAGAAATAATCATGATTTATCCCGTACCTCCGCCAAAGCCTGTAATATTAGATAAAGATGAAGATGGTATAGCAGATAATGAAGACGCATGCCCGGATGAATACGGAGAGTTGGATAACAAAGGTTGCCCAAATAAAGATGCTATTATTGTACCTTTTGAGCCACAGCAATCATCGCTCTATTCCATCGCTTATAATGTGCTGGATACGGTTATAAACATTTTAAAAAAAGACCATTCTATAACAATTACTATTGAAGGCTATGCATACAAAAAAGAAGGTATTGAGCCTTATTGCAACCGTTTGGCCAAAGATCGTGCTGACATAGTACGGGAATATATCCTAAGCCGTTTGATAGCTGTTTCAAGAGTCAATATTGTAAAAAGTAAGAACAATCTACGCCCTTTAAATGCCGGCAAAAATCCTAAAGAAATAAGCCGTAATTCACGTGCAGAAATTTACCTGAACAGGTATTGATTTTACCACTAAAATTTATTCCTTATTTTTTAGCGGGCCTGTAAAATTTATCCGCTTACATTTTACCTTTTGGTATTACTTTTCCCAATTGTTTTATCACAACTTATTAATGACTATTTACGGGCTGCAAAAATTACTACATTTGCACCAAAATTAAAACCGGGGAGTTCACAACACTGCACAAACTGATCCCCATCAATTAAAATACATGCAAAAAAAAATTCAGTCAGCGCTTATTTCCGTTTTTTATAAAGATGGTTTGGAAAGTATTATACACCAGTTGCACCAACTGGGCATAACCATCTATTCTACCGGTGGTACACAAAAATTTATTGAAGACCTGAAGGTGCCTTGTGTACCAGTTGAGTCATTAACTACTTACCCCTCCATTTTAGGGGGCAGGGTAAAAACCTTACATCCATCTGTATTTGGTGGCATCCTGGGAAGAAGGGATAATGAAACAGACCTGCAGGAAATGAAACAATATAATATTCCGGAGCTTGACCTGGTGATTGTTGATTTGTACCCATTTGAAGAAACGGTAAAATCAACTTCAGAGGAGAAACTGATCATTGAAAAAATTGATATTGGCGGACCCTCCATGATAAGAGGAGCGGCTAAAAACCATAAAGATGTGGTGGTGATAGCTGCTAAAAAAGATTATGCTTTACTGGAACAAATATTAAAAGACCAGCAGGGAGAAACTACGCTTGAACAACGCCGTGATTTTGCTATAAAAGCATTTGATGTTTGCACAGGGTATGATTTGGCTATTTCTAATTATTTTAACAAGACTGATTTTGCCAACCCTTTCGATAAAACAAAAACAGTATTGCGTTATGGCGAAAACCCACACCAGCTAGGTATTTTTTATGGCAACCAGGAAGAAATTTTTGATAAGCTTCATGGCAAAGAATTATCCTATAATAATTTAGTAGATGCAGATGCAGCACTACAATTAATAAGTGAATTTAAAACTACTCCAAATTCGCATGATCTAAAAGTCCCCTCTTCAGGAGGGGATTTAGGTGAGGCTATTTTTGCCATCATCAAACATACCAATCCATGTGGAATTGCAGCAAGGCCCAGTGTTAAAGAAGCCTGGGATGCAGCGCTGGCAGGCGATCCGGAAAGTGCTTTTGGCGGGGTGTTGATTTGTAACACCGCAATTGATAAAGCTACAGCAGCAGCTATCAGCGAAATATTTTTTGAAGTATTGATTGCTCCTTCTTTTGATGAGGATGCCCTGCAAATTTTAACTACAAAAAAGAATAGGATTTTGCTGGTACAAAAAACCCGGCTAACATCAACACACCAGTTCAGGTCTGTATTAAACGGAACCCTAACCCAGCAAAATGATATAGGCAATTTTACTGAATGGAAAGAAGCGGGTGGAAGAGAAACAACTGCTGCAGAAAAAGAAGACCTGGCTTTTGCCAATTTAGTAGCCAAGCATTTAAAAAGTAATTCCATCGCCCTGGTAAAAAATAAACAGCTTATTGGTAAAGGTTGCGGACAAACATCCAGGATTGATTCCCTGCGCCAGTCAATAGAAAAAGCAAAACAATTTAATTTTGATTTAAGCGGTGCGGCCCTTGCAAGTGATGCATTTTTTCCGTTTGATGATTGCGTAAAAATTGCACATGCGGCCGGCATTGCTTCGTTTATACAACCCGGTGGCTCTATACGTGATAATGATTCTACCGATTATTGCAAACAACATCAGCTGGCAATGGTTATAACCGGCCTGCGTCATTTTAAACATTAGCCCTTAAAGCCTTTGCATATCTTTAAGGAAATCAATGAAAGCAATTGCCAATAATATCATCGCTAAAACACCTTTTAACCGCCCCGGAGGTAAGCCCTTGCTGGCTTTAATATGGGTATGTTTTTTTTGGGGCACAACATGGATCGCATCAAAAGAAGCTGTTAAACATATACCGGTGTTACAAATGTGTGCCATACGGCAAATGCTTGGCGGGTCAGTTTATCTTTTATATTTTTTAAATAAAAAACACCCGTGGCCAAAAGGCAGGCAATGGTTTACCATACTGATTTTAAGCGCCCTCAATTTTATGATCAACAATACGCTTAGCAACTGGGGCATAAAATATATTTCCAGTGGCCTCGGTGCAATCATCGGTTCTATTGTTCCATTATGGATTGTTATCATTACTTTATTGGAAGGGCACAGGTTACCTGCAAAAGCCATAACAGGTATGTTGCTGGGCTTTGGGGGCGTATGCATTATTTTTTACGATCACCTGAAAGATTTTTTAAAACCCGATTTCCGCCTGGGTATAACCCTCTCTGTAATTGCTACCCTTTCCTGGGCATTCGGCAGCCTGTACACAAAAAAACACGCTGCTAATTTTAATCCTTATTTTAGTTTAGGGCTGCAAATGATTATTTCTGCTACTGTATTATTTGGTGCCAGTTATACAACTGGCAATATGATACACATCGCCGATATTCCTGTAAACGGGTGGCTGGCAATAAGCTACCTTGTAATTATCGGATCTGTTTTAACTTTTATTGCTTACATATACATGTTGCAGCAATTACCTACCTCACAGGCATCCATATACGCTTATACCAACCCTGTAGTAGCAGTTTTATTAGGAGCAATTATTTTTAAGGAGTCGCTGAATATATACATAGCAATTGGTGGCGCTGTAACAATTTTTGGTATTTACCTGGTGAATGACAGTTTTAAAAAGAAACTGCTGTAAAAGATACCGCTACACGATTGTCTGTAAAAACTTTTCATACATTTCGCCCCATCCTTTATACAATTTATCCGGGCCTATCATATGATTGTGCCAAATGGTGATTAAAGTGCCATTCGCTTCTTTGCAAACAGTAAAGTAATGCATCAGTTCTTCATAAGCATTTGCAGCTGTAATTTTTTGTTCATAATAGCTATTGGCTTCCATAAAACAAAAAGGATGAATGCGTAAATTGGTTACTTCATTTTTTGCCAGATCAAACCAATTAAAAGAAGAAGCTACTGAAGCCCTGAAACCATTGATGCTGCCATACCCCATGCTATAGTCGTCTGCAAAACCGGTTGCTAAAAGTTTTCTGTAACCATCAGGTAAATTAAAACGGATATAGTGTTGCCTGGTAATGGTAATTTCCTTTTCGCACATTCTCTCCAGTTGCTCTTTCTCTTTTTTAAGCAATGCATTTTCTTCACCAGTCTGCCAGGAGGGATGCAAGCCAACAGCATATTTTTTTGCATGGCTGTTTGCCAATTCCTGCATGGCTTTGGTTGAAGGCAAAATATTTTTATCGTACAGGCCATTTTGCGCTGCCACTAAAAAAAAGAAAACAGGTTTTAGCGATAATCTTTCATGCAAATTATTTAACCATTCATATTTATCAAAGGGGTCTTTTTTAAATCCGCACAAAACTTTTATCCTTTCTACATTGGGTGATTTAAAAAAACCTCCCAGGTTTCTTGCAACGCCTTTGTATTTATAAGCATAGGCAATATCAATATCATAGGTCGGTATAAAAGTGAATGGTGAATGGTGAATGGTGAATTCAGGGAATTTATCCTGAATTGATCTGACTAAGTCTTTCATCCAAATATTAACTAATGGGATATTTAAAAAGCCTTCTTTAAAAGCCAGCGAATTTTCATGGGCATAGCGGCCATACATATCTTTTTGGTGTGGCAGGTATTCTTCGTAGCGGCTAATTAAATAAAAAGATGCCGCAAAAATATCAAAGGGAAAACCTGGTGCATTGGTTTTAAAAAATGCCTTCTTATTATTTACTTTAAAACACTCAATTATTTGAGGTTCTATGTTTTGTTGAAATAATAAATCAACTGGTGAAATATGCAATTCCTTGTCGCAAATTTTATGGATGCTGTAATTGATCTTTATTCCATCATAATTTTTAAACTCCTCTTCACTGGAAATTATTTCAACATCAATACCCAACAATTCTTTACATATAAAATTACAGGTATACTGTAAACGGTAGGTGATGGTTGGGGAAAATAAAAGTAGCTTCATTAAGCCTGGTGAATATCTATGAAAGTAATACTAGTGTTATGTGAATTGTCAATGGTGAATAGTCAAAAATTTACGATTCACCATTCATGTACCGAACCGGCATTTTACAATTAATATAACACTATAATTGAATGTTATCAAATATACTAAAATTACATTTCTCTAAAAACAGAGATGACATCTTTTTGAAAGATGTCATCTGTTAATTGGTATAATAAAGTTGGTTGTCTGCTTTTTATTGTATCAGTTTAGCTATTTGTTGCAGCGGAATAGTTTCAGCCAATGTTAATATTTGGGTATCAGTACAATCGTCTACTTTAACAGTGATCAAAGCGCTGCCAAGCGGTATCATTAACTCGTAATTATTTTTTCCTTCTGCTCTACCATCTTGTTTTTCAAGCCTCGCTTTATACCCTTGTACTTTTACTTTCTTGGTTTTACCATCGCTCATCATTCCACCCAATAAAGGCGAATTCAAAAAACTATTCATCATTGCCACCAATGGCGAATTACTAATGATGGAAATATCTGCTTTACGTTGCCCCTTGCCATAACTACGATGTATGGTAGCGCCTGCGTAACCAACATTGGAAGATACATTATCATCTTTAGCATTGCTTGTTAATGAATCCATTTTAGGAGGTAATAATTTCAATACTTCCTGGCCAATAATAAGATCAACTTCCTGCATTGCCTGTTCCAGGGCAAAATGTGTGTCTTCCAGTTTGCCTGAACTGTAAGCTGTTTTGGCTGTTGCCATTGCCTTTGCAAAATCCTGTGCGGTGGCGGCAAAAGAATAGGTAAATAAAGTGATTAGTATAATAACGTATTTCATAAATTATTTTTTTTGCAGTTTACATTTATTGTTCACCCAACATTTTTTTTATTCCATCAATATCAAAGCTGTTGGCAGCAGTCATTACTTCCTGCTCATTGGCAAAATTGATACACTCCCAAACTATCATAGAGGTTTGCCCGATAGATGCTATCAAAGTATAGCCCTTACTGTCTTCGTATTGAATAATGGCTTTGTTTCCTTTTACTTTTACCTGCTTAAAATTTTGTTTGTCGCCATTGGCTTCCATCATATTGGCATTGCCAAAATACATCATAGCCAAACCGGAATAAATGCCGGCATTGCCAATGGTAGTTGTTAGCTGCTTATCTCCGCTTTTGTATACTCTTTGGATGCTGAGGTTACTCCATCCCCACTGTGTGCTCATCACCCTGTCTTGCAAAGTATCTGCCGGTAAAGCAACTATTGTAAGTGGTAATGATTTTAGAATTTGTCGTCCCAGTTGAATTTCTACACCCATCAGGGCCTGCTGTAAAGAGTACCGGGCATCGCTGTAATTTTTGGCAGCATGTTCTGTTTCGGCTTCGGTCATCTGCTGTTTTACATCAGGTGGTTGGGTATTACTTAAACCGCCGCCACCTTTATTGGTGGGTTTACCGGAAGAACCAGAAGAACTGTTAGTATTGCTGTTACTGTTATCCGTTTCAGCAGGCAGCCCCGCCTTTTTTTCCGCTTCGCCAGTTATGGCCTTATTCACTTTATCTTTTATCTTTTTCATAAAACCCTGCGAATAAGCGGTACTGCTAAACGTAAGTGCGGCCGCAAAACCAAGTATGTAAAAAACCTTTTTCATATGCGAAAAAATTTTTTGTTATAAAAAATATAATTAAGCTAAATATAAGCAGTAAAATTTACTTAAACAATACTAAAAGGGTGCATTTAAAATTGTCGTATGGCAGCTACGCTGCTTTTTTAATCAACGCCACCACTTTGTCCCATTGTTTATTCATTGATAGTACCCTTAG
>JAYVZR010000022.1:0-2611 GCA_043783135.1 Ferruginibacter sp.
CCTGGGTGCAGTGGCAGTATAACGTACATCTGTAGTTAAGATAAGTGGTACTTCATGAAAAATATTTATTAAATTAAAATAGCAATAAGCCCTTAAAAATTTTGCTTCACTTATTGCCCGCATTTTTATCGAATCTGTCACTCCTGCCATTGAACCAGAGAGGCCCTCAATTAAAAGATTAGCCTGGTAGATAAGGTAATAATTAACCTTCCAGATATTCTGGACATTGGTATTATTTATCGAAAGAATACTGGAATTGCATTCTGCAAGGCCTGCATCGGCCCCGGTGTACACCAATTCATCTGTATAAACACCAGCCTGTATGTTAAAATTATCATCTATGGTATTAATATCACTGTAAATATTAGCTATTGCTGCATTTACACTTGCATCATTTGCAAATACACTGGCTGGTGTTATTTGATTTTTCGGCGGATCAATTTCAATAATTTTTTTGCAGCCTGCAGTTAGCAAAAGGAATAGCACCATGCAGGAATAGGAAGCAATATTTTGTTTCATATAATAGTTTAAAAATTTACATTAATTCCCAAATCGAATTGGCGTATAACAGGCATGGCAGGGTTTACTCCGTTCAATGTCTCCGGATCAATAAAAGATTTTCCGGACAAGGTTAATAAGTTCTGGCTTTGAATATAAAAACTGCAGTTTTGCAAGGCTAGTTTTTTACATACCGCAGGTGACAAATAATAACACAGCTGTATATTTTTTAACCGGATATAAGTTGTGTTAAAAAAGGAAAAATCTGAATTGTTAATCTGAAGACTGGCATTATATGCCGCTGTGTTAGATGCTTCTACCGGTATCGGAATATTGGTTACATCACCTGGCTTTTGCCATCTGTCAAATGCTTTTACAAAATTATTTCCAATAGCTGAACCCGGGTATGGAAACAGGCCCAGAGAATGTTGCTTCACAAACTGAAATAATAAGGACAGCTCGAGTCCCTTGTAAGAAAAAATATTATTAAACCCTCCATAAAAATCCGGGCTTGTTTTACCCGCCACTTTGTAATCTTCCGGAAAAGTTAAGTTGTTATCCTTATTAATATCTTCAAATAGCGCCACACCTGTTGAGGGGTTAACCCTGATAAAATGAATTCTCTTTATGATACTCAGATCTTGCCCTACCACATAGGTATTTGCAAAACTTGATTGTGCAAGTCCCGGGTATTTTAGCAGCCTGTTTGTTGGCAAAGTAAAATTTATGGAGGTTTTCCATGCAAAATTCTTGTTGCTCATGTTTGAAGAATTGAGCTCAAATTCAAACCCTTTATTCAAAACTTCTGCCGGAAGATTGGCCTGGTAATCATTAAACCCGGTTTGAGATGCAACGGGGTAGGGTACCAATTGATTACCACTCCGGTTATAATAAAAAGCTGATGTTATCATAACCCTGTCTTTGATAAATCCCAGTTCGACAGCGACCTCTAATTTCCGGGTGGTTTCCCAACTATAATCAGGATTCGCAAGTCTTAACGGCCTTAAACCTGCTGTTGCCTGGTAAGTATTTCCTGTACCGTAGGAAGCTAAATAACCATAATCGGCAATCTGGTCATTACCAGTAATACCATAACTGCTCCGTATTTTTCCAAAACTTAAAAATGAATTATCCTTTAACCATTTTTCATTTGAAAAAATCCAGGCAGTTCCAATGGCACCAAAATTGCCAAAACCTTTATTTGCACTAAATCTTGAAGACCCATCCCTTCTGACATTTACCGACAATAAATATTTTTCTTTTAATTTGTAGCTTAATCTTCCGAATAATGATGTGTACCTGTATTGTATAAAGGAATTTGACTGGCCATATAAAAGTCCCGCTGCACCAAGATTTTGTAATAAATTTTCATCGGAATAATTTGTTCCAACAACCGATTCTCCCTCTGCAATATTTTGCTGGTAGGTTGTTCCTGCAAGCAAAACAATATTTCCAAGACCAGTTTTTTTTGTAAACTCAATTTGCGGTTCAATAATAAAAGATTCACTGGAATTATCAGCGAAAATTGCTTCACTTATTGCGCCATAATCCGGGTTAATTGCAGCTTTGGGGAAAATAGAAATCTGTTTAAGTGTTGTAGTTGTATAACCTGCACTGAGTTTGATATTAAGGTCCTTGACAAGGGTGTACCTGAAATTAGCATTTGCAATCAGGTTAATTGTTTTACTTTGAGCCGTACGCAACAATAAAGCTGCGGGATTATAACCCAATCCCCAATACAGTTTGCCCCCGGGATCATATAAAGGAAAATTGGGTGGTAAATTTGCAAAACTTGCTGCCGATGCATCATATATTACCTGATTTTCGTCCCTGTTATATATAAATTTGATGCTGGCTGAAAATTTGTTGTCGGGAGTAACTTGATCTATCGATAAATGTGCACCATTTCTTCTATAAATATTATCGCCCGGTAAAATAGACCCTTCGTCCCTGTGATTTAAACCAAATAAATACCTGATATTTTTATTGCCAGCTGAAAGGTCTGCCTGTACATTGGTGATCCGGGCTGTGCCTCCGAAAATATATTTTTGCCAGTCCGTGGATTTCGTGGTATCCCAAACCAACAGATCCGGAGCATAATCCGGGCTCGGAG
>JAYVZR010000023.1:0-2594 GCA_043783135.1 Ferruginibacter sp.
TACCGAATTAGGGGTGCAGGTGGCTATTGTAATTGGAGGAGGTAATATTTACCGGGGTATGAATGAGGCTGAGACTGGCATTGAAAGGGCACAGGGTGATTATATGGGTATGCTGGCTACAGTAATTAATGGAATGGCATTGCAAAGCGGGCTTGAAAAAGCCGGTGTTTATACCCGTTTGCAAAGTGCCATTAAAATGGAACAAATTGCAGAGCCTTATATTCGCCGCAGGGCAATGCGGCATTTGGAAAAAGGCCGTGTGGTTATCTTTGGTGCAGGCACAGGCAATCCCTATTTTACAACGGATACAGCAGGTTCTTTAAGAGCCATTGAAATTAAAGCAGAAGATATTTTAAAAGGTACCAGGGTTGATGGCATTTATTCAGCAGATCCTGAAAAGGATGCTGCCGCCACCAAATTTGAGCATATCAGTTTTAATGAATGCATCAGTAAAAATTTAAAGGTAATGGATATGACTGCTTTTACTTTGTGCATGGAAAATGAATTACCCATTATTGTTTTTGATATGAACAAAGAAGGGAATTTACTGAAAGTGGTAACCGGCGAAAAAGTTGGTACTCTTGTAAAAGGGTAAGAAATATTTTTTATTTATTGAGCTTCCGTATAAAATGCCGGGAGCTTTTTTATTTCTGCCAGGCTCCTCAATAATTTGTATTTTACTATCATGCAACATTAAAAGATTAATTTACAGTTAACCCGGTTGAGGGCATTTTATATACCTATATAACAACGGCATTGGTTATGGATAATATAGATAACGCTGATGTATTAAATCAAATAAAACACCTGTTGGCAGAAAATGAAAGCCTGAAGGCAATGCTGCAGGAATATCAATATAATACATCTTTAAAAGAAAAAATAATTCAGGAACTAAACCTGCAGATTGACAGTAACAACGAAGCAAAAAGCCAGTTTGATAACCAGGCTGCAGAACTTGAATTTTTACAAAATTATGTTGGCGATGCAAAGCAGGAGATAGCAGGTTCAGTAAACAGGGAATTGTATCTTACACCACAGCCAGGTATGGAAGCTGGTTTAAAATATCAGTTTGAACATCTTATACAGAAAGAAGCTTTTCTGCAAACACAATTAGCCGCTATGCAGACCAGGCTACAGGAGTTAACAACCCAGAACCTTTTACTGCAACAGGAAACCAGCCGCATAGCCGGGTTACAGATTTTGCTGGCTGATGCGGTGCAGGAAAGAGATGAATGGAAAGCTCTTGCAGCACTGAGGGAAGAGAAATAATTTTTTAGAATAGTTGCATTCCTGCAATGATTTCTTTATTTTACTTTTCTAAAAATTATTATTTATGAATCTCATTGAACGAATTAAGAACATCATCACCAATCCCAAAAGCGAATGGGAAAAAATTAATGCCGAAGAACAATCATTATCTTCTGTGATTACTTCCTACGTAGTTCCTTTGGCACTCCTCGGTGCAGCAGCTACCTTTATAGGTTATGGTTTTATTGGAATTGATTATGGATTTTTTAGGATGAAAGGTATGGAGTGGGGAATCAAGATGGCAGTAGTAAAGATCGTATCTGCCATAGCAGGTGTAATCATAACTGCTTATGTAGTGGATGCCTTGGCTCCATCTTTTTCTTCAACAAAAAATATTAATAAATCTGCACAGTTAGTTGCCTATTGCTATACGCCTGCCTTTATTGGAGCATTGCTAAATATTTTTCCTGCCATTGGATGGCTCGGAAGTTTATTTGGATTGTATGGAATTTACCTGATGTACCTTGGCCTTGGTCCTTTAAAGAATACACCCGAAGATAAAAAAGTAATTTATCTGGTAGTTACAATAGTGGTGTTGATTGTTGTGTATGCTGTTTTAGGTATAATACTTGGATCAGTTTTAGGAACCAGATTAAGTGCCGGAAGCATAAACGTAGGATAAATATTTTATAATTAATTATTGAAGCATTCTGAAATTTCAGGATGCTTTTTTTGTTTGCTTTATTTAGTTGAATTTTGCATCATAAAATTTAAAAGATGGGAACAATCGCCGACATAAGAAAAGAGTATATGCTGCAGATATTAAACGAGTCAGGTGTGGACAGCAATCCTATTATTCAATTTGACAATTGGTGGCAGGACGCTATTAAGAGTATGATAGAAGAAGTAAATGCAATGACACTGGCAACGGCAAGCAGGGATGGAAAACCCTTTGCAAGGATAGTATTATTGAAAGACTATGATGAAAAGGGTTTTGTTTTTTTTACTAATTATGAAAGTCATAAAGGGAAAGAACTTGCCGCTAACCCTCAGGCAACTATTGTATTTTTTTGGAAAGAACTGGAGCGGCAGGTTAGGATTGAAGGGATGGTAGAAAAAGTTAGTAGTAACGAAAGCGATCTTTACTTTTTATCCAGGCCACCGGGAAGCCAGCTTGGCGCATGGGCTTCGCCACAAAGCACTGTAATTGTAAACAGAGAAGTAATTGAAAATAATGTAATAAAATATGCCAAACAATTTGAAGAAGAATTAATTGTTCGTCCTATACATTGGGGAGGCTATCGTTTGAAGCCCGGGCTGATAGAGTTTTGGCAGGGCAGAGAAAG
>JAYVZR010000024.1:0-17972 GCA_043783135.1 Ferruginibacter sp.
GGAAAACGAGATGGTAAAAAATTTATTGAGTGGTATAGTAAAATAGCAATATGGCAGTACATTTTCATTCCTTACGGGTAAAAAGTATTAAAAAAGAAACAGACAATTGTGTTTCTATAGCATTTGAAGTGCCACCAGAACTACAGGAACAATTTCAATTTACCCATGGTCAAAATATTACTATAAAAGCAACAATAGATGGAGAAGAGCTTCGCCGTTCTTATTCTATTTGTTCAACTCCATTTGAAATGGAATTAAAAGTTGCTGTAAAAAAAGTTGATGGGGGGAAATTTTCTGCATACGCCAATGAATATCTAAAAGCGGGTGACCTGCTCCAGGTAATGCCTCCCACAGGAAAATTCAATACAGCACTTGACCCTGAAAATAAAAAACAATATTTGGCATTTGCTGCCGGCAGTGGAATTACACCTATTATTTCAATTATAAAAACAATACTAAAAACAGAGATCAATAGCAGTTTTACACTCGTTTATAGTAACCAAAGCAGAAGTTCAATTATTTTTTTTGAAGAGCTTGAAGGATTAAAAAATAAATACCTGCAACGCTTTAATTTTATTCACTTACTGAGCAGGGAAAAAACAGATGCTCCTATTAATTTTGGAAGGATATCTGCAGAAAAATTAAAGGCGCTTTCTTCTTTGCTTGATTATACAAATACAGATGAATTTTTTATTTGCGGGCCAGAAGAAATGATTTTTTGTGTAAAAGATTTTTTGATTGCAAGTGGTATAGCAACTGCAAAAATTCATTTTGAATTATTTACTGTTCCCGGCCAAAAGGTAATAACCATACAAAATAAGGTCAATACAGATTCCGGTTTAAAAAGTGCCATTAGTATTAAACTGGATGGCAGGACTATTGAGTTTGATTTGGCATTTGACAGCGATTGTATTTTAGATGCTGCATTAAAACAGGGAGCCGATTTACCATTTGCCTGTAAAGGTGGCGTATGTGCAACCTGCCGTGCCAGGCTTTTAGAAGGAGAAGTTTCTATGAAGGTAAATTATGCTTTGGAACCAGAAGAAGTAGCCCAGGGATTTATCCTTACCTGCCAATCGCAGCCATTAACTAAAAATGTATTGATTGATTTTGATGTAAAATAAAATTGCGGCAGTTGATATTTTTGTTGGTATTTATAACCAAATAGAATGTTTAAAATTTTGTAAATACTAACAGTTGTTAGTTTTTATTATATTTACAATGCAAAAAATAATTATTATGCTTCCACAGGATGCTGCCGCTTTATTTCAGCATAAAATTGATAATGAAATAAAAATTGAACCAAAAGATTTCATGCCTGAAGCTTATCGAAAAACAAATATCAGGCAGATAAGCCAGCATGCCCATAGTGAAATTGTAGGTATGTTACCCGAAGCTAATTGGATAAGCCGTGCTCCTTCTTTAAAACGAAAAGCAATTTTATTGGCTAAAGTACAGGATGAAGCAGGGCATGGACTATACCTGTATTCAGCCGCAGAAACATTGGGTACAAGCCGCGATGAAATGATTAACGACCTGCATATTGGCAAAGCAAAATATTCCAGCATATTTAATTATCCCAGTTTAACATGGGCCGATATGGGCGCCATTGGGTGGTTGGTAGATGGTGCCGCCATATTAAACCAGGTAGCATTATGCCGTACTTCTTATGGCCCTTATGCGAGGGCATTGGTCCGTATTTGTAAAGAAGAAAGTTTTCATCAGCGTCAGGGTTTTGATTCTTTATTGGTTTTAAGCAGGGGAACAACAGCACAAAAAGAAATGTGCCAGGATGCCATTAACCGTTGGTGGTGGCCAAGCCTTATGATGTTTGGGCCAAAAGATAGCGAGAGTACTAATAATGACCAAAGTATAAAATGGAAAATCAAAAGAAAAACGAATGATGAATTAAGACAAAGTTTTGTAGACATGGCTGCAGAACAGGTAAAAGTATTGGGCATGGTTTTGCCCGATGAAAAATTAAAATGGAACAGTCAAAAAAACCAGTACGATTTTGGTGAAATAGATTGGATTGAATTTTGGAACGTTGTAAAAGGAAATGGGCCATGCAATAAACAGCGTTTGGCTGCAAGGGTAAAAGCTCATGAGGAAGGCGCCTGGGTTATAGAAGCTGCGATAGCTTTTGCGGAGAAAAGAAAAAGGAAAAAAGAAGTTTTAAAAGAACTCACTATTTAAATTTTTGAGCATGAAATTTTCAATAAAAAAATATTATTACGGTGATA
Organism: Ferruginibacter sp.; assembly: GCA_043783135.1. GTDB lineage: Bacteria > Bacteroidota > Bacteroidia > Chitinophagales > Chitinophagaceae > Ferruginibacter. The sequence continues at coordinate 2,244 of JAYVZR010000024.1, forward strand.
TCCCTGATGAAAATGCAGGAGGTGGAGAATTAAAAAAATCTGTTGCTCTCTCTTCAGATACAAAGGGTTCGTGGCCACTATGGGAGATATTTATCCGCAGCAAACAAGGGCTTGATCATAAACATGCCGGCAGCCTTCATGCAGCAGATGCAGCCATGGCAATTGAAAATGCAAGAGATGTATATACCCGAAGACAGGAAGGCGTAAGCATTTGGGCAGTGGAAAGCAAATACATTCATGCCACTAACCCGGATGAAGCAGAAAGTCTATATGAACCTGCCAGTGATAAAATTTACCGGCATCCATCTTTTTATGATTTGCCCGACGAGGTAAAGCATATGTAAGGCAGCCTCCCCAACCCCTCCCAAAGAAGGGCTTACGAAGCTTTTAATAATTTAAAGTATTTTATTAATGCAACAAGTTAACTCTGCAAATAATCAAACGGATCTAATTGAATTGGACTCTGATAAAGTCCCTCCTTGGGAGGGATTTGGGGAGGCTTTTATTTTGCACCTTGCTGATAATGCACTTATTCTTGCCCAACGTAACAGTGAATGGTGTGGGCATGCCCCGGTTTTAGAACAGGATATTGCTATTACAAATATTTCTTTAGACTTATTAGGACAGGCAAGAAATTTGTATCAATATGCTGCACTGCTCATCAATAAGGAATCTCACAATTCATTAGCAACTTTTTTGCACAATGCCGGAAAAGAGGTAACCGAAGACAGTCTTAGTTTTTTAAGAACTGAACGGGAATTTAAAAATTGCTTATTAGTAGAACAACCCAACGGAAATTGGGGGCACACAATTTTACGGCAATATTTATTTAGCGTATACCAGTCTCTGTTATATGGACAATTGCAATATAGTGAGGATGAAAATCTTGCTGCTATTGCTGTCAAGTCTTTAAAAGAAGTTACTTATCATGTAAGATGGAGCAGCGAATGGGTAATCAGGATGGGTGATGGAACTGCCGAAAGCCATAAAAGAATGGTGCAGGTACTGGAAGAAGCATGGCCTTTTACAGGAGAATTATTTTCACCAGAACCCTATGAAAATGAAACAGTAACCGGCTTTGATTTGGTTTCCTTACAAAAGCCATGGCTTCAACAAATTACCAATGTTTTAGAAGAAGCAACGCTTTTTTCATCTACACTTAATGAAAAAGTATTTATGCAAAGTGGAGGTAAAAAAGGTTTACATACTGAGCATATGGGATATATTTTAGCTGAATTGCAATACATGCAAAGAGCCTACCCCAATGCAGAATGGTAAAGCCCCCTAAATCCCCCAAGGGGGACTTTGGAAGGATAAAATAATTCGAATAAATTTTATAAAATGGGAGTTTCTGATAATAATAATTTTATTGAAAATATTACTGCAAATGAAAAAGCGGTAGCTGCCATCTTGAATTTATTAGAAGAGGTTTGCGACCCGGAAATTCCAGTTCTTTCTATTATTGATTTAGGGATTGTGAGAGATGTTGTTTTAACATCTTCTGTTAATGAAAACATAGAAGCTACTGTTGTAATTACACCTACCTACTCAGGTTGTCCGGCAATGGATGCAATCAGTATGGATATCCGGCTTAAATTAACAGAGCATGGGTATAAAAATATAAAAATCAACACTATACTTTCTCCTGCATGGACAACCGAATGGATAAGTGAAACTGGTAAAGAGAAATTAAAAGCATATGGCATTGCACCACCTAATGCAAAACAAATTGTTTGTGATACAAAATTGTTTGCTGAACTGGAAGCCATTCAATGCCCTTTATGTAATTCATATAGTACAAAATTGATTAGCCAATTTGGTTCAACGCCTTGTAAAGCTTTATATCAATGCCAGCATTGTAAAGAGCCTTTTGATTATTTTAAATGTCACTAATTTTATTAAGCCTAATTTTTATACTATTCGTTGCATCAAAAATTAATTTATGCCATCTATTCTTTTTGAAATAAAAAGTTCAGTCGCTTTTATCACGCTTAACCGGCCCGGGAAATTTAATTCTTTTAACAGGGAAATGGCGTTGCTTTTACAAAAAACTTTAGATGATTGTGCCACCGATAAAAATATAAGAGCCATTTATTTAACCGGCATCGGTAAAGCATTTTGTGCAGGGCAAGACCTTGGAGAACTGACAGGTGAAAATGCACCGGATTTTAAAGTTATATTAGCAGAGCATTATAACCCCATTATAACGAGGATAAGAACTATTGAAAAACCGGTAATATGTGCAGTTAACGGAGTTGCAGCAGGAGCCGGTGCAAATATCGCTTTATGTTGTGATGTAGTGGTAGCGAAAGCTTCAGCAAGTTTTATACAGGCGTTTAGTAAAATTGGGTTAATACCTGATAGCGGCGGTACTTTTACTTTACCCCGTTTAATTGGTTTTCAAAAAGCATCTGCATTAATGATGCTGGGTGATAAAGTTTCCGCAGATGAAGCTGAAAAAACGGGAATGATTTATAAAGTTTTTACTGAGGAAGTTTTCGAAGAGGAGAGCATAAAAATTGCTACCACTCTTTCTCAAATGCCCACAAAAAGTTTAGCATACACAAAGCAGGCATTGAATGCTTCGCTCGATAATTCCCTTGCAGCACAATTACAAAAAGAAGACGAGCTTCAATATAAAGCAGCACATACTGCTGATTATAAAGAGGGAGTTGCAGCTTTTATTGAAAAAAGATTACCTGTATTTAAAGGAGAGTAGGTATTATAAGTAAATAAAGTTTATAAAGTAAGTAAAGTAATTATGCAAACAGACAGGGACTTATTAGCCGGGAAGGTGATTGAGCAGGTGATGCAAAAAGACTTGTTTAGCCAATGGCTTGGTATTGAAGTGCTGGGAATTAAAGAAGGCTATGCAAAAATTAAAATGACGGTACGCAATGAAATGATGAATGGTTTGGGAATAGTACATGGCGGCATTGCATTTTCTCTTGCTGACAGTTGTTTTGCTTTTGCCTGTAACAGCAGGAATATTTTATCTGTTGCATTGGATACTTCTATTAATTTTTTAAAACCCATACATTCCGGCGATGAGTTAATTGCAGAAACCAAAGAATTACATAATGGAAAAGGTACCGGTCTTTATCATGTAACTATTACTAACCAGCATCAACACATTGTAGCCATTTTTAAAGGAACTTGTTTTCGTACCAACAAAACTTTGGTTAGTGTGTAGAGCATGAAAGGGATAAAAGTAAATAAGGTAAATAAAGTATGTTATGAACAGAGAAAATTTTGGATTTGAGGAACTTGAATTATGGAAAAAAGTAAGGGCTTTTAAAAACGATATTCGAAAGCTTACCCTGCAATTTCCACAAGAAGAAAAATTCAGATTGACTGACCAACTTATATGAAGTTCCCGTTCGATTAATTCTTTAATAACGGAAGGGTACGGAAGATTTACCTACCCGGATCAAATTCATTACTGTATACAGGCAAGGGGTTCATTAAGTGAAACCATCAATCATTTATTTGATGCATTTGACGAAGGTTACGTCACAGATATTGTATTGGTAGATTTAAAAAGCAAGGAAAGGAAATTGAACGAATGTTAAATGGCTATATAATTTTCCTGCGCAAAAAAAGAGATGAACCAAAATACCAGACTATAGCTTACCAATACTTTATTTACCTCATTTACTTTACATACTCAATTTACTTTTATACTTTAAATACCTTCTACACTTTATACATACAGGTAAGTAAAAACCCCGACCTTTGCTGCAATAATGGAAAAGTCAAATTTTATAGATTACATCAGAATTTTTTGCAAAAGTGGGCACGGAGGTGCAGGCAGCAGGCACTTTATGCGCACCAAATACAATGCCATGGCGGGCCCGGATGGAGGTGATGGCGGCAGGGGCGCACATATTATTTTAAGAGGCAGCTCACAATTATGGACATTGTTACACCTTCGGTATTATAAAAATGTATTGGGCGAAGATGGGGAGTCTGGCAGCAAAAACAATAGTACCGGCCGTTTTGGAAAAGATATTATTATAGAAGTGCCACTGGGTACCATTGCCAAAGATGAACTGACAGGCGTTAAAGAAGTGGAAATTTTAGAAGATGGCCAGGAGGTTATTTGGGTAAAAGGCGGACGGGGCGGATTGGGTAATGCTAATTTTAAAACAGCTACCAACCAGGCACCTGAATATGCGCAACCAGGTGAAACTGGTGTGGAAGGATGGAAATTACTGGAGCTAAAAGTACTGGCTGATGTTGGATTGGTTGGTTTTCCAAATGCAGGCAAATCAACTTTACTTTCTGTACTTACAGCAGCTAAACCAAAAATTGCCGATTATGCTTTTACCACCCTTGTACCGCAATTGGGCATGGTAGAATACAGGGATGGCAAAAGTTTTTGTATTGCTGATTTACCCGGTATTATTGAAGGTGCTGCAGAAGGAAAAGGTTTGGGTCACCGCTTTTTACGGCATATTGAACGCAATTCTATCTTGTTATTTTTAATACCTTCAGATTGCAGCGACCATAAAAAAGAATTTGAAATTTTGGTGAATGAACTTGAACAATACAATCCCGAAATGTTGCAAAAAGATTTTGTCATCGCTATCAGTAAAAGTGATATGCTTGATGATGAATTAAAAGCTGCCATTATAAAAGAGCTGCCCCAAAAAATTCCACATATTTTTATTTCATCAGTAACAGGGATGGGGTTACCTGCGTTAAAAGACCTTCTTTGGTCTGTGATGAATCAACAGGTTCAAAAATAAATTAGCTGAATACTATATTAAAATACCTGAAAGATTTTTACAGTAAAGAGTTTAACTGGGGGTATTTTTTACTGGTGCTGGTTATGCTGGCTGGTCTTATTTATCTTAATTACTGGCAGAGTCTCGAAAAAAAATATATTGCTTCAGGCACAACAAGAATATCCCGTTTTACCGGGTATTACTTATTATACTTTTTGCCATTTGCCGCTGCTTTTTTTTTACAATTAATTTTTTTTAAAGATTGCACTTATTATAAAAATGCCTGGTTTTGGGCGATACTTTTTTTAGCCCCCGCCTTTTTTTCATTCAGGGTAAATTTTAATTGGCAACACGACTGGATTACTAAAACATGGCCCGGTACTGACCTGGCTTTTTACCTGTATTGCATTAATTGGATAGTAAAGGTTTTTGTATTATTGATACCCGTATTTATTATCTGGTATATAAAAGACAAAGCTATTCAACCTTTTTATGGCACAAAGCCATTGGATAGTGTAAGGCCATACCTGTTGATGCTGCTGGTTATGGTTCCTTTGATAGTAATAGCCAGTACACAAGGCGATTTTTTAGCGGTATACCCTAAAGCCAAATTGTTGAATAAGATACCCATCAATAACTGGATCGATAAATGGCGTTACCTTGTATTTGAACTCTGCTATGGTTTTGACTTTGTAAGCATTGAATTTTTCTTTCGTGGATTTTTAATATTATCACTGATGCGGATTTGCGGAATGCATTGTATTATTCCGGTAGCCTGTTTTTATTGTGCCATACATTTCGGGAAGCCAATGGGCGAAGCTATCAGCAGTTTTTTTGGCGGTACCTTACTCGGCATTATAGCCTATAACACCGGCTCTGTATGGGGCGGGCTGATTGTTCATTTGGGGATTGCCTGGATGATGGAAATTGGAGGATGGCTGGGTATTGTATCCGGCAAACTAAAATTAATAACAATAATGAAAAGTAGGTGGTAAAATTAGAAATGAAGAAAAAATAATTGTATGAACTTCCCTAAAAAATTGCTGTTTTTTTTATTATTAATTTCTTTTGTTGATGGGTTTGCTCAAAAAAATAATTACAATCCCAACCAGTTGTATCCAATAGATGAATTAAAAACCGACTTCAGGTATTTACAATCGTCTATTGAAAAGCATCACCCCAACTTATATTTATATACGCCAAAAGCAACATTAAATATTTTTTTTGATAGCCTGTATAATAGTATCACTCATCCACTTACTGCGGTAGAGTTTTATAACATTATTACTTTACTAAATTCAAAAATTAAGGATGGGCATACTATGTTTTTACCGGGCGAAGAAGCAACAAATTACCTGAATAAAAATGCCGCGTTTTTCCCATTCTATATTTTTACTACAGGGGATAAATTATTTGTAACTATGAATTGTTCTGCGGACACATCAATAAAAGCCGGGGCAGAAATAGTAAGCATAAATGGGTTAGGTACAACTGATATAATGAACCAGCTTATATCAAGACAAATACGGGATGGTAATAGCAAGACTTATCCTATATGGATATTGACTAATTATTTTAAAGAATATTTTAGTTTCTCATTTGGGCATCCAGATTCTTTTTTGATAACATATAAAAATGATTCTTCTTCAATTCAAACAAAAGCTATTTACGCATTACCAAAAGATAGTATCAGGCTTTACAGGCAAGCGAGGTATTTCAATAATATCCCCAGTAATGAAAACAAAGGAATTATTGTAGAAATAAATAAGGAACTGAATACGGCAATAATAACTATTGAAAGTTTTGATAAAGAGATATTGAAGTCGGTATACAGTCAAAATTTTAAGACCAGTATTACCGATGCATTCAGTTTAATTGAAAAAAACCATATCAATAACCTTGTATTGGATATTAGAAATAACCAGGGTGGTGATTTCAAATCGGGGCATTTGCTGTTATCTTATTTGCTAAAGAAAAAAATTCAGTTTCTTACCGATAGTAAAGGTTCCACAACTATTGAGCCTTTAAAAAATAATTTTACAGGAAATTTATACATCCTTGTTAATGGCGGAACATTTTCAAATGCTGCCATTGTGAGTGCTTATTTGGAATCAACCAATAGAGGTATTTTTATTGGAGAAGAAACAGCCGGTAATAAAAATATTATCAGCGGTGATCCTATAGAGATAATTTTACCCAACACTAAAATATCGGCCCAAATCTCTACTGTAAAATATTTAATTCAGGATAATTTTAACGATGGCCACGGTATAATACCAACTTATTACATGGTCAACGATATTAATAACATCCTTTTGAATAAAGACATCGTAAAAGATTTTTCATTGAAGCTTATTGCAGAAAATAAGCAATGATATGGGGCCGGCAATAATATGCTTATCCACCTTAACTCGTTATTATAAAAGCAGCTAAAAAATACTCATATAGTTTTTCAATTATAAAGGGTAATTTTAAAACCTGTTATGAAACAGTTTTTACGAGTCATTTTATTTTTTACTGTACCCGTTGTTTTATGGGGCTGCCCCTACGACTCTCCTTATGGAATAGATAAAACTGCAACGGAAGATATTGACGAAAGTTTGCTGGGTAGCTGGTCAGGTCTTGTATCAAAACCGTGCAATGACGGTCAGTACAAAGAAGACACTGTAAAGATTATTTTTTCAAAAAATACTGCCATGGAATATAATATAGCCATCACCGGTTATATCAATGAGTTAAAACCCTTCCATGTTATTACCAATGATTCTGTTAAGGGCACCGCTTTTATTTCAATAGTTGCTAAAAAGGAATTTTTAAATGCTTTTATAAAGGGTAAAATGTATATAGCAGAGGTAAAAAGGGAAAATAATTCTTTATCAATACTATGTCTTGCAGAACATTTTACAAGTAAATATATCAAAAACAGCATTGAGTTGAGGCAGGCAGTTGAATTTCATTATAGAATTGCTGCAACAGTTTCTTACGATGATTATTTTATACTAAAAAAGTTACAGAAAACAGATTAATTTTCCACTTTAACTTTTACCTGCACCATAAAAATGTCAATTACCTCAGCCTCGGCTGCGCCACACTTGCCAAAACCAGAAAGACTGAGGAACAGATTAATTTACTACTTTAACTTTTACCTGCACCATAAAAATGTCAATTGCTTTACAATGATGTAATTTGCTTTTAAATTAAAAGATTGCATATGCCTACTAGTAAAATTGCCGGTATTGGTTTGTATGTTCCCGAGAATACTGTTACCAATGAAGACCTCAAGAAGTACATGGATACTTCTGATGAATGGATACAGGAACGCACCGGTATCAAGGAACGGCGCTATGCCCATCGTACTGATGAAACTACCACTACTATGGCAGTGGAAGCTTCAAAAATTGCGATTGAACGGGCCGGTATTACCGCCCAGGATATTGATTTTATTGTTTTTGCCACGCTTAGCCCAGATTATTATTTTCCGGGTTGTGGGGTATTGGTACAGCGGGCCATGCAAATGAAAGAAATAGGAGCCCTGGATATCCGTAACCAATGCAGTGGTTTCGTTTATGCCTTATCGGTAGCCGACCAGTTTATTAAAACCGGCATGTATAAAAACATCCTGGTAATTGGCAGCGAGAAACATTCTTTTGGATTGGATTTTAGTACCCGTGGAAGAAATATATCTGTAATATTTGGTGATGGTGCCGGCGCTGTTGTATTGCAGGCAACTGAAAAAGAAGGGCAGGGAATTATGAGCACCCATCTTCACAGCGATGGGCAAAGTGCAGAGTTGCTGGCAATGTACAATCCGGGTACGCATGCCAATCATTGGGTTAAAGAACCCGTAGCTGATTATACTGAAGCGCCAATAGGCGAAATGTTTATGAGTAAGGAAATGATGGATAAAGCACAGAATTTCCCCTTTATGGATGGCCAGGCAGTATTTAAAAAAGCCATCATAAAATTTCCCGAAGTTATTATCGAAGCTTTGACAAAAAACGGGCTTAGTACAACTGATATTAACCTGCTTATTCCCCACCAGGCTAATTTACGTATCAGCCAGTTTGTTCAGCAAAAACTGGCTTTGCGCAACGACCAGGTATTTAATAATATTCAGCAATTTGGCAATACTACTGCTGCATCGATACCCATTGCCTTATGCCAGGCCTGGCAGGAAGGTAAAGTAAAAGAAGGGGACCTTATTTGTTTGGCTGCTTTTGGCAGCGGTTTTACCTGGGCCAGTGCATTGATTCGTTGGTAATAAAATAACCACAGTATTTAAGTTTAACAGTTCAGTGCAATCTTATACTATTGCTTTAATTTTATGCATTCTAAAAAGATAGTCATTCATGCAGCGTAAAATAGTTTATTTCATTAACCCTGTTTCAGGAACAAAGAAAAAAGAATCTGCACTAAAAATAATTGAAGAAAAAACACAGCAGCAAAATATCCCTTTTGAGATTTTATATACCAATGCACAGGGAAATTATTATTTTTTAAAAAATAAAATAGAGCAGGAAGGTGTTACGGATATTGTTATTTGCGGTGGTGATGGTACTGTTAGCCAGGTGGCTGCTTCGCTGATAGAAGAAGATATAGATATTGGGATTATTCCGATGGGATCGGGCAACGGGCTTGCCTTTGCTGCAAAAATTCCTAAAGACATAAACAAGGCACTGGATATAATTTTTACCGGTAAGGGCAGGTATATAGATGCTTTTTTTATTAATGAAACCTTTAGCTGTATGTTATGCGGATTAGGTTTTGATGCACAGGTAGCGCATGATTTTGCGAAAGAGCCAACAAGGGGATTAAGCACTTATATTAAAAACACCCTTGAAAATTTTGTAATTGCACGCCCTTATGCTTTTGAGATTGTGAATAAAGGCAAATCATTTGCCACCGATGCTTTTTTTATCAGCATTGCCAATAGCAACCAGTTTGGCAACCAGTTTACCATTGCACCCAAAGCCAGTTTAAACGATGGGTTGCTGGATATTGTGATTGTGAAAAAGATGAGTAAAATGCGTATGTTGTGGGCAGTATTAAAACAATTAATGGCAGGTAAGATAAATGAGCATGATGAAAAAACTTTTCATAAAAAGGACGTACTTTATTTTCAAACCACCCAACTCATTATTCACAACCTGCAGCTGGCACCCTTGCATATTGATGGCGACCCGTCGCATACAGCTAAAAAGCTGGTAATAAAAATTATACCAGATGCATTTAAATTAATACAACCTGCTGTAATAAAATCTGGTAAAATACCGTAACTTCAACCTGACATTTTAAAAAGCTTAAAACGAATATCAAATGCGTACTGTTGCAAATATTTTAATTCATAAATCCCCGGTATTTAATTTTGTAGAGCCCGATGCAAAAGTTATTGAAGCGCTGCAGATAATGAACTCAGTTAACCTTAGTTACCTGGTGGTATACCATAACGATACTTTTTATGGCATTTTTTCTGAAAGGGATTATAGCCGTAAAGTAATTTTAAAAGGGCTGCACAGTGATACCTGTACTGTAAGGGAGGTAATGAGTGGAAACCTGCCCGTAATTGGTATGCAGGATACAGTAGAAAAATGTATGCAACTGTTAAACATACATAAAACACGCTACCTGATTGTATTTGATAAAAATGATTTTAAAGGCATTGTTACCATTAATGATGTATTGAGGGAGGCCATTGAAAATAAAGAAATGGTTTTTGATGAATTGATGATTAAAGAAACAACAGAGATGCAGGACAAAATTTTTTGATCTCCTTTTGTGTAAATATTTCTCAACCTTACTTCATTAATGTTTTTAGTTCCTTTAATACTGCCTGGTTATCCGTAGTATTAAAGGAAGCTATTACATCTTTTTTTTCTGCTGCTGTTAAGTGAAAGCTTAAGGAGGCTCCCTGTTCTTCTATTTTAGGAATATAAATAAATGCAAGGCGGTTTATATTATATTGAGCAGCATCAGATAAAAAACTATAGGCTTCATTCTGAGAATAATCCTGCAGCCTGAACAAATTGTGCTGCAGCATGGTGGCAGGTTTTACCAATATATCAGTAACGGTACCTGTTTCTAAAAGATGCAGCCAGTCGTCCTTTTGCCTGTCACGAATTTGTAGTATTACAACTCCCCCCGTATTTTGTACAATCCAGTCTTTAAAATTATCAATAAAACGAAGGGTGGTTTCCTCGCCAAAATTATCCCTTAGCCCTGCATCCATTACATCAACCACCGGGTTGCTGGGTAGCCATACATTGGGCAATACATATGGAAATGTGGCATTCATCCGCATAGCAGTAAGCATTCTCAGGTTCATAGGATTTTGCTTTGAAAACAAAGCCGCAAAATCAATTGCATCAGGGCTAAAACTACTGTCTTTTTCAAAGGCCACCGGTTTCATCATAAAACTTAACGGCTGTGTGCCAATCATCATTTTTCGTCCATCACTTGTAACAACCGAGTTAAATATCATCATTGGTATTGACGCCGATTTTTCTTCGGCTATATAGTCTTTAAGCTGGCCGCTTAGTACCCTGCCAGAGTTTTCATTTAATTTTTCTTCAAAAGCATATCCCCTGTCCTTTATATAACGGTAAGGGCCAACCGAAAATTTTTGTGCAGGCGAAAAAATATCCCTGCTGATCATTGAAGAAAATACAGGGTTTAAAAGATCCTGGGTAATATTATCGGTGTAAGTTGATTGATGAAGGTTAACAGGTAAGCCACTTTTTTTATTTTTATACAGTTCCCTGTAATAGGCAGCAGAGAGCATGCCACCGCTGGCGCCACTTATTAAAAAAGTTTGCTGCATTAATTTTCCGCCGGTAATGCTGTCTAATTGTTGCAGGGTATTCATTACAAAAGTGGCACTTCTTAAACCACCTCCGCTTACATTAATAAATAACATTACCGGTTTTTCTGTAGCCTGCCTTGCTTTCCATTTATTTAAAATGCCCAGCATATTATTTTTGTCTGCCGTAATTATATTGGGGGTACATAGCTGTTGTAAAGATTCCTTACTATATTCGGGCCGTTCATCTTTATTGTCGTAATTAATACCATATGCCTTATTACGCGGATCAATAATTTCATTTTGATATAAAATATTCAATATTGATACCAAGGCGATTATAAACAACAAGCTCCAGCTTTGCAGAAAATAAGTGAGCGCACCAATTACAGCAACCATCAAAGCAAAAAAGATAAGGATACTTGCTGCTGCAGGTGCCTGAAAAAATTTTACATCTAAAAAAAATCCCCCGACTATTAAAAAAATAAAAGCCAGAATGATACCAACGATTGCTGCAAAGTGATGGCGTTTAAAAATAGTATCTAAAAAATCCTGGTTGTAATGGGATACAGGCCTTGCCTTGCGTAATTTAAAAGTAGTACTGAAAAAATATCCCACCTTCATACCAAATCCATCCTTATGGTGTCTTTTTTCCGGGTCATGGGTACCCTTAAAATAATCAGCGTCTGCTGCAACAGGTGCTATAGTGCGCAAAATAGTCCTGTCTACTCCAAAAAAGAAAGCAAATGAAAATGTTATCAGTACAATAAAGCCGCCTAAAAATCCAAATATCATCGCCGCTTCTTCAATAGGGGTTAATAATTCTTTGTGGATATTAAACCGGATAGATTTTACAAGGTAAAAAACCAGGAATGCCAGGGGCAATATGCCATTATTAATGCAATATTTTAAAAAAGGAGTGGAAGCTGTGGCTAAAAATTTAAACCGGCGGGTGTGTAAAATAAAAGTGGTAATATTCCAGCTCATAAAAAATACGCCCATTGCAATACCAACTGTTGCAGCACTCAAAGCATTTACATTTCCCAAATATTCAGGTACAAAAAACAAGGCATCGGCCCCAAAATTTTTTAAAAAACCACTATTGATAGTGCTGGCCATCATAAACCAAAAAATCAATAATACCTGGTATTTTCTAAAATGTAAAATGAGTAACTGGATAGGAAAAGAATAAAAGATATTCTTCAGCAATAGATTCATGTATATGGACTTTTTTTAAATGTACTACTAAATAAAGACAAGTTATGTAACATCTTTATTGCTGATAAAATAATAAATGTAATTTATTTTCTTTTTAACATATATAACAGCGAAACAATACACATTAATAATAACATGGCTATAAACTGGTGAGATACACCAAGTAATACCAAACGATTAGGATGGGTAGCATTTAAAACAGTCAATATCCCCAATACCACTTGTAGCACAACCAACAATAAAACTCCTTTGCGGAGGTTATAAAATAATTTATTTCCCTCCACAAATTTTGATGCATACCACCAGTAACTTATTAGTACAAAAAGTAAATAGGCAAGGCCCCGGTGAATGAAATGGATGGTTATATAATTCGATACAAGATTTTTTGTCCATGGAGATAACTCATTCATTGCGGCAGGTATCATTTGTCCGTTGATATCGGGCCAGGTAGGAGCGCTTACAGCAGCTTTTAAACCGGCCATAAAAGCACCATAAATTAATTGAAAAAATAATATGGTTACAATACACAACAGTAATTTTTGTAAAGGAGCATTAACCACTTTATACCTTGCAGCTTCCAGTAAGCCAAGCGCAAACCATAAAGTATAACTCAGCAAACCAAGCGCAGCAATAAAATGGGTAGCAAGTTCTATATGGCCCACAAAATACTTTTCAGGCACCAATCCGCTCTTTACCATAAACCATCCAATGGCGCCCTGCACTGCTCCTAATAAAAATAATATCGCCATAGGCAGTATCATTTTTTTATTGAATTTTTTTGTAGCTAAAAAATAAATAAACCCTATTAAAAAAACCATGCCCATCAGCCTGGCCCATAAGCGATGAAACCACTCCCAGAAAAAAATCCCCTTAAAATCATGCAAAGAAAAATTTTGGTGTACATATTTAAACTGGTCGGTTACTTTGTACCGGTCAAATTCTACCTGCCAGGCAGCATCATTTAATGGAGGTAATGCCCCTGTAACAGGCTTCCATTCTGTTATTGAAAGGCCCGACTCTGTTAGCCTGGTAATACCACCAATCAATACCTGGATGATAATCATTCCTACACCTGCCAATAGCCAGATGGCTACCTGTTTATTATTGCGTTGTTCCATTATATTATTCATAGCAGTACAAATTTAGTACAGCAATTGTTGTTTTAACTGATGAAATTTTTTTTACAATTTTTACCTGATATTTGTGTACACTTATGTTACTGACATGGTTACAAAAAGAATTGTTGGAAGCCGGGCTGGATGAAGCCGGCCGGGGCTGTTATGCCGGGCCCGTGTTTGCTGCTGCGGTTATTTTACCTAAGGAATTCAACCATCCTTTGCTAAACGACAGTAAACAATTAAAGGAGAAAGAACGGAACCTGCTGAGGCCAATCATTGAAAAGGAAAGCATTGCTTATGCAGTTGCTGCTGTAGATAACAATGAAATAGATACTATCAATATTTTACAGGCCTCTTTTAAAGCCATGCATCTTTCTATCAGTAAATTATTAACTGCGCCAGGATTATTGTTGGTTGATGGCAACCGTTTTAAAGCATATAAAGATTTGCCACACCAATGTATTATTAAGGGTGATGGTAAGTACACTTGTATTGCTGCTGCAAGTATTTTGGCTAAAACTTACCGTGACGAATACATGCAGCAACTGCACCATCAATATCCTCATTATGGATGGAAGGATAATAAAGGATATGGTACCGCATTTCACCGCCAGGCAATCAGCTTAAATGGTTTATGCCCTTACCACCGCAAAAGTTTTAATATTATTGCTACGCTGTAACTTACAGAAAAAAATCTTTTTTCACTTACGTTAAACTTTGCTAGGTTATATACGTATTTATATACACAACCAGTTACCTATTACTTTTAATAAACAATTTGAAACTAACCAGTATGAAAACATTAGTATCAGTAATTGCAATTGCTGTGTGCAGCTTTGCAACCATCAGTGCCTCTGCACAAAATAATAACCCCGGTTTGCAGGACGAAAATAAGCGCATACAAAAGGGCGTTACCAGCGGCGAATTAACAGTAGCAACGGGGAAAATATGTGTCCTTGCGCAAAAGAACTCATCAATAAAAAATATCCAAAGTCAAGACCACCAAAAACTCCTTACCACATTGGTTGCAACTGTTCACTAAGACAAGAATACAATTTCAGTTGACGGATAGTGCAAACATCGTAGGACACATCTTCGTGGCGAGAGCAGCACAGCAGGTAACAAAGAGATAAATGCAAATTTTTAAAAAGGGGGCTTTATCGGTAATCTAACAGTGGTGCTTTCTATTTACATTTGTGGTAAACAATCCGCCGCAGTGGAGCTTCTAATCCCCCTTTTTTAAAACTTCATTCACCACTTATGCGTTGGCTGAAACCCTATGGAGATAGTGCTAACCTGAACATTTCGGCTTTGAACTGACAGTTTTTTTGACGACCTAAACTTGAAAGCGGGCCACTTTTTTACTTACATTTGCAACATAAATTAAATGATATTAAAATGAAAGCGACAGACTTAAATATTAACTTAATTGAAACCTAGTTTGAACTGCTTAATAATTTAAGTGCTGACAATAAATTGGAACTTATTGCAAAACTTTCCAACTCTATGAAGACTACTAAGCGGGCAAAGGACGACTCTTTGAAATCTCTTTACGGAGCATTTATTTCAAAGCAATCGGCTGACGAAATTATTAACGACATCAAACAAGCACGGACCTTTAACCGCAAAAGAACAGAGTTTTGAAAAAATATCTTCTTGACACAAACATTTGTATTTATTTTTTGAAGGGACAATTTGACCTGCATCAAAAAATTGAAGCCGCAGGGACAGAAAATTGTTTTGTTTCAGAAGTGACAATTGCCGAATTAAAATATGGAGTTGAAAACAGCACACAAATTTCTAAAAACCGGGAGACCATTGAAAAATTTCAAAACAAGTTTACCATCATTCCAATTTTTACGCCGCT